>NZ_KV811688.1:81035-107590 GCF_001813175.1 Corynebacterium sp. HMSC069E04
CGCAAATCCACACAAAATGTCCCTTAAGCCTCAAATTTGGATCATATGAAGCCAAAATGTAGCCACGGAGGCCGATATTGCACTGGATGAAACAATCCCCCGCAACCATTCATACTGGTCACGGGGGATTTTATGTGGAGCCGCCTGCGAGAATCGAACTCGCGACCTTCTCATTACGAGTGAGATGCTCTACCGACTGAGCTAAGGCGGCACGATGCAGTGTGTATATGCACCGCGTGAGAGTCTAGCCTAGGCCAGGGCTGAGAAAGAAATCGGGCTGCTTGATGTGGGGCACGCACAGCAAATGCTGCAAGTTAGCGCGCACCGCAGGCTAGGCGCAGGCGGCCCACCATGCCGTCGAAAGCCACCTGCGGGGTGACGTTCTGCGGCAGCTGCTCACGGCAGGTGCGAATGGCGGACTGGGCGGCCAGCAAGCCATCTTCGCTCACACGCTGGGCAAGTTCGCCGGCCAGGCCCGCGAAGTCCGGGTGGGTCATCTCCACCTCAGCACCAACCTTGAGCATGAGCGCATCGCGATAAATACCGGCGAGATCCACGAGGGCGATATCGAGGCCGTCGGAGATGCGGCGCTTAGCGCGCTTCTTGTGAAGCTCCTCCATATCCTTCAGGGCACTGCGGGCGTCGCGCTGCGCCTTCGTCGCGCCCTTGCCCTTGGCGCCGACGCCGAAGGATTGTTCAATCTTGGATCGCTCCGCCTCCTCCGCCGCCGCGTGGGAGTCCTTGGCCTCCTTCTCAATGAATTTCAGCAGCGCTGTGACGGATTGAAAGGCCTGGGAGCCGTGAAAGACATCCTCGGCCAGGTTGATGGCCATGGCGCGGCGCTTCTGCGCGGCGGGTTCGTTGACCAGGTGTCGCGCGCGCCCCACGTGGCGCAGGGTGGTCACGGCGGCCAGGCGCGCGTCATCCTCGCTGGCGCCTTCGGCGACGAGCTGCTTGACCACACCCTCCACGCTCGGCGCCGGGATATAAAGGTGGCGGCAGCGGGAACGCAGAGTGACCGAGAAGTCCTCCGGATCCTCCGAGGGCGCGACCATAATGATGACGGTGCGCTCCGGCGGCTCCTCCACGGTCTTGAGCAACGCGTTGGCGGCCTCGTTGCGGAGGCGATCTGCCTTGTTGAAGATGACCACGCGCCAGGGTGCAACACTCGGCAGGCTGGCCGCGCGCCCAATGACCTCGCGGGCCTCGCCGACCGTAATGAACTGCTCCTGCGGGTCCACGTAGACCAAGTCGGTGTGCTCTTGATTGTCCAGGACGCTTTGACAGGAGGGACAGCGCCCGCATCCGGGGTTGCCGTTCTCGTCGGCAGACGTGCACATGAGTGCTGCGGCGAAACACTGCGCCGCCAGCGAGCGGCCGGCACCGGGAGGACCGGTAAAGAGCCAGGAATGGCTCATCGCCCGCGGGTCACCTTCGCCCCGTGCCGCGCGGGCAGCACTGAGGATGGTGTGGGCGACGGAGGGGGCGTCGGCAAGCCTTTCTGCAACGCTTGATGTATTCACTCGCCCTAGCCTACTGGGATAACTAAAGTGAGTAACCATGAATAGACTGATGCGTGGCGCCCGCTGGTTATGGGGTACTCAATGGCCGATGTACGCCGCGCTCGTCCTTGGCTCCAACATCATCGGTGCCATTGCGATCATGACCTTCGTGGTCTTCTTTCTCCCCATGCCGGAGATCTCCGACTTCATCGCCCACACGCCCCACCTGTGGACCTATGGCACGTTGTTCGTGACCTTCGCCGTCATCATCGGCATCGCGGTGACCCTGCGACTATTCCGGCCGGTGCTGGACTGGCAGCGCAGTCCCGATGACCATGATCCCAATATGGTGCGCAACTTGGTCTTGCGCATCCCGCTCTACCAATCTGGCGTGGCCGCAGGTGTCTGGCTGCTGGGCATTCTTTTGGCGGTGATATTAGCGGGCCAGCACTCGGCACGGCTGGCCGTGGTCGTCGGTGTTTCTGCTGCACTGGCCGGCGGCCTCATCGTTCTCCTGACGTACCTGCAGGCGGAGCGCCTCGTGCGCCCCGTGGCGGCGGAGGCCGTGGCCCGGCGCTTTGAGGATTCCACCCTGGAGCCGCCGATTAAGTACCGTCTGCTTTCCACGTGGCTCATGACCTCCGGCATCCCGCTCATCGGCATCATCCTGGTGCACCTGGGCCAGAAAATGGGGATGTTCACCGCCGATACCGCCGATATCATCCCCGCCATCATCGCGCTGAGCATCACGGCGCTGGGCACGGGGCTTATCGGCACCATGTTCGCCATGATGAGCGTGGTGGACCCCATCCTGGAGCTACAGGACGCCATCAACCGCGTGCGCCGCGGCGAGAACGACGTCCAGGTAGACATCTACGACGGCTCTGAGCTCGGTGTTCTTCAAGCTGGTTTCAACGAAATGATGCGCGGCCTGCGTGAGCGCCAGCGCGTGCGCGACATCTTCGGCCGCTATGTCGGCACTGAGGTGGCACAGCGCGCCTTGGAGGAGCGCCCGGAGCTAGGCGGCGAGGACCGCAAGGTGGCGGTGCTGTTTATCGACGTCATCGGCTCCACCACCTTCGCCGTCAACCACACCCCGGAGGAGGTCGTGGAGGAGCTCAACAAGTTCTTCGAGCACGTCGTTGAGGTGGTACACCGCAATAAGGGCATCATCAACAAGTTCCAGGGTGATGCTGCTCTGGCCGTGTTCGGCGCCCCACTGACGGTCTACGATGCCAACTCCATGGCCCTGCAGGCTGCCCGCGAACTGCGCCAGGAACTGCGCGGGCTGCGACTGCAGGCAGGCATCGGCGTGGCCGCGGGCCACGTGGTGGCCGGCCACATTGGTGGTGCGGATCGCTTCGAGTACACCGTTATTGGTGATGCCGTCAATGAGGCCGCACGCCTTACCGAGCTGGCCAAGGACACGCCCGGCCAAGTGCTCACCAACTCCGCCACGCTGCGCGGCGCTAACGAGGCCGAGCAAGCGCGCTGGACACTGATGAAGTCTATCGAGCTGCGCGGGCGTCGCCGCATGACGCAACTGGCGCGCCCTATCCGCCCGACGCTGGCGGAGCGCGCCCTCGGATAAATAAGTCTTTGTGATTCTGGTAGTTTCGGGGCCATGCCCCATCAGCCACACCAGCCCCATCCGCCACGCCAGACCTCGAGTCCTCGCCTTCTCGTCCCCGACGTCGCCCGCGGCATGGCTCTGCTAGGCATTGCGCTGGCAAACGTCTGCACCGCGTGGATTATGAACGACGGCAATGGCCCCGATGCTTATTTCGGCGGCGTCGACTCCCTCGCAGACAAAATCTACGTGGTCTTTGCCGCCATGTTCATTCACGTGCGCGGCCTGCCGATGTTCTCCACGCTCTTAGGTTTCGGCGTGGGGCTTATCGCAATGAGCTTATGGCGGCGCGGCTTCCCGCTTCTCCGCGCACAAGCCGTGCTGGCAAAACGCTATGGCTTTCTCGCCCTGTTCGGCGTCTTGCACTGCCTCTTTCTCTTTTCCGGCGACATCATGATCCTCTATGGCGCGATGGGCATGCTCATCGCACTGCTGCTTTCTTTAACTGACAAGCTCCTCATGCGCGTGGCCTACGGGCTTTGTTCGCTGCTGGTTGTGTCGGGCATCGGAATGGGTATTGGGGCCGCATTCATCGATACTTCAGATTTCGATTTCAGCGGCTTTACTGCCGCCGACTCCTATTGGGAGCTGCTGGGTGAGCAGGCCATCATGGTCGGCGCCCAACTGATGTCCATCCCCCTAACCGGCGCCATGGTCCTGCCGGTTATGCTCGTGGGCTTCGTGTGGGCGCGCCGCGGCACTCTGGCCGGGGGCCATCATCGCGAGCTATGGGCGTGGACACTGGTGGCTGTAGCCATCATTCTCTTCCTCGGCCTGCCTTGGGGCTTGTCGACGATTGGGGTGCTGGATCCAGCGCTGGCAGATCCCCTCAACGCAGCAAATAGCTGCATCGGAATGCTCACCGGGCCGGGCATCGTGGCGGCGGCGACACTTGCCCTGGAACCCCTACAGCGCCGTGGTGCGCGCCCGTGGTTCCTGTGGCCGCTCATCGCACTGGGCAAGCGTTCCATGACCGGCTATGTACTGCAGTCCGTGTTTTTCCTGGCGCTGGTCTACCCCTTCACCCTCAACATTGGACCGGAGTTCAGCGCCGCAGGCCAAGCAACGTTGGCCGCCGGGGTATGGCTAGCAACGCTTATCATCGCCTGCGCGCTCGAGGCCGCAGGCAAGCCTGGGCCCTTCGAGTGGGTGCACCGCCGCTTGTCCTACGGCAAGACAATGCGCCCGGAATTAGGCGCGACGTCTAATCCCGGCCCTTCCGCGCCAACCCATCCACCAGCAGTACCAGGCCTACCGTCTGCGCCGCCGACTGCGCCGCATCCAGGGCCCGGCCACGCAGGCCCGCATCCTGGCGCTGCTCAACCGGGTTCAGGACCGTCAGCGCCTCAGAGGCCAGAAGCAGGTTAGCGCCATGACTCAGCCCTTGCGTGGCTTCGTCGGCGCGGAGCTTCTCATCACCGGCTAGCGCGGAGAGAGCGGCCGCCGGGATTCCGGCGACGGCCGTGGCGAGGCGCTCACTCCGGGTGCGCGAGAGCGCAATGCCTGCGGCCCACGCTCCGGCGCGCAGACCCCAGCCCACCGCATCATTGCGCGCGCCGCGCAGCGCCCACGCGAAGGATGCGTATTGTGCGCTCACACACGTCACGCTGAACATCGTTGGTGCACCGCGCTTGGCGGCCTGCCCCAGGCATGCGGCGATGAGCCCCACGTGGGTCTCCGGTGCGCAGTCCGGGCGCAGGGCCAGCAGCACGGGTACAGCGGCCGTCGTGGCCACACCGAGCGTGCGCC
Source organism: Corynebacterium sp. HMSC069E04 (assembly GCF_001813175.1). NCBI lineage: Bacteria > Bacillati > Actinomycetota > Actinomycetes > Mycobacteriales > Corynebacteriaceae > Corynebacterium > Corynebacterium sp. HMSC069E04. The sequence goes on from NZ_KV811688.1 coordinate 85,917, forward strand.
ACTTAAACAGGCGTGACCAGACAGCAGTCTCCCCCGCGGCGAGCGCGCCGAGGGTGACGTGATCGCGGCCAGTAAAGGCCGGGCCCGCCGCGCGCAGGAGAGCCTCGGTGCCTTCCTGGGTGCGGGCCACCATATCGCGGGCGAAGCTGGTCTTCATGTCCTGCTACTTCCTACGTGATCCGGCCTTGACCACGTTCTTGGTGCCCGGCGAAGGCTTCTTCGTGGCCTTCTTGGTCGACTTCTTCGTGGCCTTCTTCGTCGATTTCTTGGTCGACTTCTTGGTGCTCTTCTTCGTCGACTTCTTCGCACCACCGTTCGCGGCATCCTTGGCGCGGCGCTCGGAGAGGAGCTCGTTGGCGCGGGCGTCGGTAAGCTGCTCCGGGTCGTCACCACGGCGCAGCGAGGCATTCGTCGTGCCGTCGGTGACGTACGGGCCAAAGCGACCGTCCTTGACCGTCATCGGCTTACCGGACACGTCGTTATCACCCAGCTGCTTAATCGGCGGCTGCGCGGCCGCACGGCCGCGGCGCTTCGGCTCCGCGTAGATGCGGCGCGCCTCATCCAAGGTGATGGAAAAGATCTGCTCCTCCTTGGCCAAGGAACGGGAGTCCTTGCCCTTCTTTAGGTACGGGCCATAGCGGCCGTTCTGCGCGGTGATGACCTCGCCATCCGAGGGGTCCACGCCCACCTCACGCGGCAGACTCAGCAGCTTCAGTGCTTCCTCGAGGGTGACGCTGGCCGGCTCCATCGAGGCAAAAAGCGAGGCCGTGCCTGGCTTGAGCTTCTCCTCGACGTACTCAGCAATGCGTTTTTCCTTCTGCTTCGCCGCGGTCTTGGTCTCCCAGTTCTTGGCGCGCTTGCCTTCGGCGGCGCGCTGGGCGTCCTCCGCGGCGCGCTCTTCCTTGACGATCTCCTCGGCTTCGGCCTCGGCCTTCTCGCGTTCGTCGTCACGCACCTGCTCGGTCACGTACGGCCCGAAGCGGCCCTCCTTGGCCACGATGGTGCGGCCATTCTCCGGGTTCTGGCCCAGCTCGCGCCCACCCTGCGGGGTGGCGAAAAGCTTCTCCGCCAAAGCCTCGTTGAGCTCATCCGGGGTGACCGTCTCCGAGAGGTTAGCGCGCTGGTACTCCACCGTGCCGTCCTCGTTGGTGCCCACGGCGCGCTCAATATACGGCCCGTAACGGCCCACGCGCACGAAGACATCGCGACCTTCGGCGTCGGTGTAAAGACGCAGCGAGTTGACCTGGCGGGCATCGATAGCCTCCAGGTTGATGTCCACCAGGGACTTCAGGCCGCCGTGGCGGGCAATGGATGCGGCCTTCCGCTCGCCGGCCTCCGTGTTGCCGAAATAGAAGTTAGTCAGCCAGGCCGTACCGTTCTCCGAACCGGCAGCAATGGCATCGAGCTCGTCCTCCATGGAGGAGGTGAAATCGTAATCCACCAGCTCGGTGAAATTATTCTCCAGCAGGCCCACCACCGCGAAGGCAACCCACGAAGGCACCAGCGCGTTGCCGCGGGAGAGCACGTAGCCGCGGTCCTGGATGGTCTTGATGATGGAGGCGTACGTCGACGGGCGCCCAATGCCCAGGTCTTCCATCTTCTTGACCAAGCTGGCCTCGGTATAGCGCGCCGGCGGGTTGGTGGAGTGGCCGTCGGCAGTAACCGCAGCGGTCTGAAGCGTGTCGCCCTCGTTGAGGTGCGGCAGGCGCGACTCTTCCTTCGAGCCCTTCGCCGCCACGTCCTCGTAGGCCTTGAGGAAGCCCGGGAAGGTAATCGTGCGGCCGGTCGCAGAAAAGTCGGCGTCATGACCACCAGCGCTCACGGCCGCGGTCACCTTCATCGAGGTTCCCTTGGCATCGGCCATCTGGGAGGCCACGGTGCGCTTCCAGATTAGCTCGTAGAGCTTGTATTCCTCGGCGTCGAGCTGCCCGGCCAGCTGGCCCGGGGTGGCGAAACGTTCGCCGGCGGGGCGGATGGCCTCGTGGGCCTCCTGGGAGTTCTTCACCTTGCGGTCATACGTGCGCGGCCCATCCGAAACAAACTCCGCACCGAAGATGGAGGTGGCGGCCTCACGCGCGGCGTCTAGGCCCTGCTTGGACAGGGAGGTCGAGTCGGTACGCATATAGGTAATGTGACCGTTCTCGTAAAGGCGCTGCGCAATGCGCATCGTGCGCTCCGAGGTGTAGTGCAGGCGGCGGCCTGCCTCCTGCTGCAGCGTCGAGGTCATAAACGGTGCGGAAGGTTTGCGCGAATAAGGCTTGTGCTCAACGCTGGCCACCGTCATGGTGGAGCCTTCCAGCGCGTTGGCCAGCTGCTCCGCCTGGGCCTGCTTGACGACGACCACCTCGTCGCTCTTCAGCTCACCCCTATCGTTGAAGTCGCGGCCCGCGGCCACGCGCTTGCCATCAAGGGCGCTCAAGCGTGCGTCAAAGTCCGGTGTGGACTTGAGCGTTGCCGTGAGATCCCAGTACTCGGCGGGGATGAACGCCATGCGCTCTCGCTCGCGCTCGACGATGACGCGGGTAGCCACCGACTGCACGCGGCCAGCCGACAGGCGCGGCATGACCTTCTTCCACAGCACCGGGGAGACCTCGTAGCCGTAGAGGCGGTCGAGGATGCGGCGGGTTTCCTGGGCGTCGATGAGGTTCTCATCGAGCTCACGAGTATTTTCCGCCGCCTCCAGGATCGCGGACTTGGTGATCTCGTTGAAGACCATGCGGCGCACCGGCACCTTGGGCTTGAGCACCTCGAGCAGGTGCCATGCAATGGCCTCGCCCTCGCGGTCGGGGTCTGTTGCGAGATACAGCTGGTCGCATTCCTTCAGCTTGGCTTTAAGGTCGGCGACCTTCTTCTTCTTGTCCTGGCTGATGACGTACAGCGGGGTGAAGTTATCCTCCGGGTTAACACCGAGGCGCGCCCAGGATTCCTTCTTATACTTAGCGGGGACGTCGGCAGCGCCGCGGGGAAGGTCCCGGATGTGGCCGACGGAGGCCTCAACAATGTACTTATCGCCGAGATAAGGCTGAATCTTCTTCGCCTTGGTTGCTGACTCGACGATGACCAGGGTCTTCCCCGGGCCGATAGCTTCTGCCACTTCGACTTCATCCCTTCCGATGGTTAGTCCTCTGCTGGGCAATTGCCCCTAGAGTACACAGATAGAGGTTCACTCTAGTTATTCAGGCCAGTACGCGTCCACACAACAGGGGGTCTATACTGGCCGTCCGAGGATTCGCCTCACAGTACACAACCGGGAGACAGCGTGATTGCGTCTATTACTGCATGGTTCGAGGTCATCATGGCCACCCAGTGGATTTATCCGCTGGTGGGTTCGCTGATTTTCCTCGACTGCTTCTTCCCCGTGTTGCCTTCAGAGGTTCCCCTCAACATGGTTGGCGCTTGGTCTGGTTCCCAAGGTTTTCCCCACCTTCCCACCATGTTTTTCGTCGCGCTGGTTGCCGCCATTGTGGGGGATAACTTGTGCTTCTTTCTGGGAACGCGGCTCATTGGCCTTATAAATAGAGCCCAAAAAGGCACGAAGGCCTACGATGCCTTAACGTGGGTTAAACGCAACATTCGGCGCAGCGGCGGCGCGGCGATCATCATTGCGCGTTTCATCCCCTCGGCCCGGCTCTTCATGACGATTCTGCTCGGCTCGATGCGCTACCCGTGGCCGCTGTTTTTCTTCTTCGACACCTTCGGGGTGCTGCTGTGGGTAGCGCAGGCGCTAGCCATTGGTTACCTCGGCGGCGTGGCCTTCTCCGGCTCGCCCGCGATAGCCATGCTCATTTCCATCATCGCCGCGGTCATCATCGGCTTCGGCCTGCAAAAGGGGCAGAATAAGCTGCTGGAATGGTGGGATACCCGGCGCGGCTATGCCGAGTCCCCCTAAACCACCTCGACGTTGGTGGCCTGCTGGCCCTTAGCGTCTTCCCCAATCTCAAAGGAGACGCGCTGGTTATCTTCGAGAGTGCGGAAGCCGGTTCCTTGGATCTCGGTGTAGTGCACGAAGATATCGCCGGAGCCGTCCTCCTGCTCAATGAAGCCGTAGCCTTTTTCGGCGTTGAAGAACTTGACGGTACCGTATGCCATGATGAGTTGTCCTTTGCGGAAATAAAGTAGTGCAAACTAGTGCACCAGTGTGCCACGTTTGGACACCTACAGCAGATTAGTGGAGGCAAGCGTGAGTGAGAACCCTCTGGGTGAGGAGCTCGTCGAGCACCTTGTTGAGCGTTTCCCCGAGTCCGAGCTAACGCACTCCACCACCCTGCCCGCCCAGCCAGCGCGCTATGCCGAGTGGACGGAGTGGGTCCTGCCGGAGTTGCGGGCGGCGTTGGAGGAGCAGGGTGTGGCCAAGCTCTATGCCCACCAGGTCGCCGTGGCACAGGCCGCGTGGGAGGGGCGCGACGTGGTGGTGTCCACCGGGACGAGTTCCGGAAAGTCGCTGGGCTACCGTTTGCCCATCCTGTCCCGCCTGGCGCAGGATTCGACCGCGTGCGCGCTCTACATCACGCCGACGAAGGCGCTGGGTTCGGACCAGCTGCGCGCGGTGCTGGAGCTCACGCAGGATATCGCCGTGCTTCGCGACGTCCACCCCGCCCCCTACGACGGCGACACCCCCACCGAAGCGCGCGCCGGCATCCGGGATCAAGCGCGGTTCATCTTTTCCAACCCGGACATGATTCATTCTTCTCTGCTGGGGGCGCATCAGCGGTGGGCGCGGGTGCTGAGGCACTTGAAATTCATCGTCATCGATGAGGCGCATGCCTACCGCGGGGTTTTCGGGGCGAACGTGGCGCTGGTGGTGCGGCGTTTGCTGCGGCTGTGCGAGCACTATGGCTCGCGGCCGGTGGTAATTGCGGCTTCGGCGACCATGCGGGATCCCGCCCGGCATGCCGCGCGGCTAACGGGACGCGAGGTGCTCGCGGTGACTGAGGACGGCGCGCCGACGGGTGCGCGGACCGTAGCGCTGTGGGAGCCGGGCTTCATGGAAGGCATCGAAGGGCAGAACGGTGCCCCGGTGCGTCGCGCCGCTACGACGGAGGCAGCGTGGATGATGGCCGCGCTGGTGGCGCAAGGCGCGCGGACGTTGACCTTTGTGCGCTCGCGGCGCGCGGCAGAGACCACCGCGCTACGGGCAGCGGAGGAGCTCTCCGGGAGGCTGGGCAGGCCGGATTTTGCCCGCCGGATTGCAGCCTACCGTGCGGGCTATCTGGCTGAAGACCGCCGCGCGCTGGAGCAGGCACTGGATGATGGTTCCTTGCTCGGCGTAGCCACTACCTCGGCTTTGGAACTGGGCATTGACGTCGGCGGGCTGGATGCCGTGGTCACCGCTGGGTTCCCGGGTACGGTCGCCAGCTTTTGGCAACAGGCAGGACGCGCGGGCCGCCGCGGGCAGGGCTCTCTGGTGGTGTTGGTAGCCCGCGATGAACCGATGGATACCTACCTGGTTCACCACCCGGAAGCGCTGTTGGGCCGGCCGGTCGAGGCCAGCGTGTTCAACCCCGCTAACCCTTATATTCTGGGCGGACACGTGTACTGCGCGGCGGTGGAAAAGCCGCTGAGCGACGCCGACGTGGCCGCCTTCCACGCCGAGGACGTGGTCCACGACTTAGCCCAGCAGGGCTTGCTGCGGCGGCGCCCGCAGGGCTGGTTTGCCGCTCCCCTGCCTGCTGGCTCCAGCGAGCTCACCCCGGAGACCGCGCACACGGCCGTCTCGCTGCGCGGCGGCTCAGGCGAGGAGGTCATGATTGTCGATTCTTCCGACGGCCGCCTGCTCGGCACCATCGATGCAGCCCGCGCGGTCAGCCAGGTACATCCCGGCGCGGTGTACCTGCACCGCGGTGAAAGTTTCGTGATCGAGGAACTTCACCTCGGCGGAGGCGATGGTGGCGCAGCTCCCGCCGAGCCAGGCGTAGCCCTCGCCGTACCGAAGACGCCGGACTACACCACGCAGCCGAAGTCCACGACGGATATCCGCATCCTGCGCGAGGCCGATGACTTGGTGAACTACGCCCCCGGCCTGTGGGTGGCCAGCCTGGAGGTCGAGGTGACCGACAAGGTCACCGGCTACCAGGTTCGGCTTCCCGATGGCTCCGTGGGCGAGGATATCCCCCTTGACCTGCCGGAGCAGCGCCTGGTGACCCGGGCGGTGGCCTACACCATCGATCCGCTGGCACTCGCAGCGATGGGAGTCACCGCCGGGCGCACGCCAGGCACCCTCCATGCGGCCGAACACGCCGCCATTGGGCTGCTGCCGCTCATTGCCACCTGCGACCGCTGGGACATTGGTGGTGTGTCCACCGCCCAACACGCCGATACGGGCTTGCCCACGGTTTTCGTTTACGACGGCCATCCCGGCGGCGCCGGCTTCGCCGAGGAAGGCTTCCGGCGTTTCCCCGAGTGGATCAAGGCTACCTTTGAGGCCGTGCGCTCCTGCCCCTGCGAGTCCGGGTGTCCGTCGTGCGTGCAATCCCCCAAGTGCGGCAACGGCAATAACCCTCTGGACAAGGCGGGCGCGGTAGCGCTGCTCGGCGCGCTGGTCACCATGACCTCCTAGACCGGACCAGCGCGGGCGATGGCGCTGCGCCCGCGCAGCCGGGCAGTCACCTCCACGTCGCGCCCCTCGATATCGCAGGAGCCGAGCTCCGCGCCATTGAGCACGGCAACCTCCTCAGCCTTCGTGCAGGCGTCCCTGCCCTTGGCCACCTCCCACGCCCCCGATACCGCAGCGAGATCCGCCGCCACCTGCGCTTCGTGCCGCGCCACAACGAGCGACGCAACCGCCGCGACCGCCAACAACAGAGACGCCACTGCGGCGATGATCCCGGCGGCGACGACGGTGGCATAGCCCTCCTCACCCGCCAGGATCCGCACCCAGCTGCGCTGATGACGACTCATGGCTGCGCCCCTGCGGCCCCACCGGCTGCCATCTCCGCGGGAAACACCGCCTGCGCGCGCATGGTTCCCAGGGGTGCGGGCACGGCGGCCTGGGCGGTCATGAGTCCGGAGCTCTCGCTCACGGTGACCGTCACTCCCTCGCGCTGAAAGTCCACGCCGATAGCAGCGGAGCGAGCCGCAGCACCCGCGGCGTCAACGGCAGCGAGGTGGGCCGACAACGTGGCGATGCCGCCCACGATTCCCGCGGCGACGATGACGAGCGCGGACAACGACAGAGCCGCCTCGATGGTGACGGAGCCGGCGTCATCAAGCGCGCGCATTAGCCTGGAGAGTTGGACAGGGCGTCGGTGATGATGGAGGTAATGGCGCTGGTTACTTCACCGCCATTGACCACGGCATAGAGCACCGCGGCAAGCGCTGCAGCCGCGAGCGAACCCATAGCGTACTCAATCGTAGACATACCATCATCATTTCCTAATAGTGACTGGTAGTTTAACTTTTTCTGCATGTTTTACCTAGCTTTCTTTCCTGTGTTTGTGTAGGTTGCGTTTACTGAATTGGTGAGTGGTTAGTTGAGCGATTATTGGTATGAACGGGCCTAGAAAAGTTGCTGCCCCAAGCTGATAAGGACAGGTATCAACCCAAGGACCAGGAAGGCGGGAAGGAAACACACCGCCAGCGGTGCTGCAATGAACACGCCAGCGCGCTCCGCCCGCGCGGTAGCTTGTGCCGAGGCTTCGGCACGCAGCTGCGCCACCAACCGGTGGCACCCAGTTGCCATGGCAGCGCCCGATTCACCAGACAGCTGCGTAAGCCGCACCAGTTCTTCCAAATGCGGCTGGCTGGCCAACGACGACCACGCAGTGTTCATGGGAACCCCTACCCCAATGAGTGCTGCCGCCTCCGACCACTGCGACGAGGCTTCGGCGACGGCCACCACGGCGCTTCGCGTGGAGAGTCCGGCCTCCAAACAAGCAGCGAAGAGCTCGAGGTCGCTGGCTGCTTCGAGCGCACTATAGTCCGCCGCTGGACCATCGCGCGGCGTCTTCGGGCGCGGCGTGCGCGACCCCGACTCGGCAATCCGCCCAGAGGGCGCAACAGCCGTGATAGCGAGTGCCGCGGCCATTAATGCAGTGGAGATATAAGTCAAGACCATCACTGCGCCGCCTTCCGCAGAATGAGGCGCGACCAGGCAAAGCCGGCGCAGACGAGTGCCACGCCGACGTCGAGAAGCACGCCCCCTAAGCCACCACCCAACAAGAACCCCAGAGAATCCGCACCCATCGCCCCACCCATGAGAATGCCCGCCAGCGGCAAGCACGCCAGGATAACCGCGGTGGCCTGCGGCCCCTGCAAAGAGGCAGCGGTCTCACCGGCATGGCGGCGCGCAGTATCCAGCTGGCTTTGGGCCTGCTCAATGAGACTCGCCAACGCCACGCCATGACGCCCCGAGAGCGTGAGCAGCGCTGCATAGCGCGCAACCTCCGGTGCATTGAGAGCAACCGCGGGTGAGCCCCCTTGCGCCGCGAGTCCCGCCGCTGTGCTCAACGCGTCGCGGAGACTCTCCGGAGTGGAGTCAGGAAGGGCATCTGCACCCCGACGCAGCGCGCCCGCCGTTGTCGAGCCCGCCCGCAGCTCAGCGGCAATAGATCCAAAATAGGAGGCGAGTGCCTCAGCACCGCGGCGCTGGCGCCGGGCGGCTGCCAGGTCATTGGCAAACCACAGCGCACAGGCCACAATGCCGCCCACCGCCACCACAACAGTGGGCCTGCCGAAAAAGACACAGCACCCGACCCCGAGGAAGACAGCCGCGGGTGCCAGCGAGCGAGGCTTCGGAGATTCCAGCCGCGTCACCGAGGCAGGCTGCGAGAGCAAACACGCCGCTGCAAGGAACAGCCACATCATGGTTCCACCCCCAACCGCGAACACAGCTGCGCAAACCCGGGAAGCGGGCCCTCTTCGGCCGTCCACACCAGCTGAGGCGTGACCGGGTTTCCCTCCAGCACGCCGAGGTGTGCGAGGCGTCGACCCTGCGGGGTACGCTCCATCCCAAGAACCACGTGCACTGCGGCCGCTAGCTGCGAGTGCAGCGCCACACGGTCGAGTCCTCCCAGCGCGGCGAGGGCCTCCATGCGGGCGGGTACTTCATCAACAGAGTTGGCATGCACGGTGCCAGCCCCACCATCGTGCCCAGTGTTGAGCGCGGCAAGCAGTTCCACTACCTCCGCGCCGCGGATTTCACCGACCACGATGCGGTCTGGGCGCATGCGCAGCGCTTGGCGGAGCAGGAGCGACATAGAAATCTCACCGCGCCCTTCCGCGTTAGCCCGGCGCGATACCAAGGTCACCACGTGCGGGTGATTCGGGGAAAGCTCCGGGGTGTCCTCGATGATGAGCAAGCGCTCGGTGACGGGCACGCACCCCAACAAGGCAGCGAGCAACGTCGTTTTGCCGGAGCCGGTCCCACCAGTAACCAGGAAGGATGCCCGGCGCTCAACCACGGCGCGCAAAACATGTTCCAGGCTGGATTCAATGCTGCCATTGGTTATTAACTCCTCTAGGCTGGTTTGCGCCTGGCGCAACACACGAAGGCTGATGCAAGTTCCGCTTGCTGAAGGAGGCGCAAGCAACGCGTGAAGTCGGATCCTCGTTCCATCGGGGCGGGTCAGGCGCCCATCGGCAAAAGGTTGCGCATCATCTAGCCGCACGCCCGCCACCGCAGCCAGCCGGGTAGCAAGCTGGCGTACTTCGGCGTCATCGGCAAAGCCGATATCACGCGGCTGCAGGCCCTGCCCGCAATCGACGAAACAGGAATCGGGGCCATTAACAACAACATCGGTCAGCCCCGGCAGCGATAGGACCGGTTCCAATAATCCTAAGCCCACGGAATCGTGGCGCAAGCGCTGCAGAAGGTCGAGCACATCGACATCGCTGATGACTCCGGCCTCCTGGCGAATGCGCCGCGCCAAGGCCGGTGCATCGTGGGCCAGCTGCGGCTCGGCGGCCACGATAGTGCGCATCGTATCGATCAGGTTCATGCCACGGCCTCCCACATCTGGCGCGCGGCACGCACAAGGGCTCGGGGCAGCTGACACGGCAGCCCACTGGTTTCCACCGTGCGGGTCAGACCACGGATCGTCGGCAACTCAGCGATGGGTTCTGCATGAGTCACCGTGGCAATATCGCTGGCGTCCAGACCCGCCCACTGGCGGTTGCGCACGACGACGGAGCACTCCTGCGGCCGGGCGCGAAGCTCTGCCACCAGCTGCGCGCAGGCGGCGGCTGCCCGCACCTCAGCGGCGGTCAGCACCACCACGTGATCCGCCGCATCGGGGATATCCCACGGGGGGCAATCCACCACCACGGTCCCCGAGTATAAACACGCAGCTTGCATAATGGCCGCGCGCCGGGTCGCGGTCATCTCAACCACCTCTGCGCTGGCAGACCTCGCCGCTGAGAGAACCGCGATGCCATCCGGAGTGGTGGGCAGAGCACGGACAAGGTCTGCTGCATCAACCGAACCGGTCCCCGCAGCGAGATCCGGCCACCGCGCGCCGGGCTTGTTCTCAATGCCGGTGAGCAAGTCGAGGCCGCCGGAATACGGGCTCGCATCAACCAGGAGGTCCGCGCCCGCCTCGCGGGCCAGCGCCACCGCCACGGTCGAGGCACCCAATCCCCCAGCGGAACCGGTCACCGCCAGGGTTATACCGGTGGACACGGTGGTCTCCGGAGTGGCGTCCGCAGCTAATGCGCCCAGGAGCTCTTTTGATTGGGCAGGAACGATGAAGGCGGCAGTCGCGCGGCAACAGAGTGCGGCCTCATAATCAATCGGCCCCGGATCCAGCGCCAGGAAATACACACGCGGATGCCCCGCCACGAGACGGGCTGTCAGCGAATCAGCTAAGACAGCATCCGCCTTCGGCAGGTGGCGGGAAAAGTCCCGCGGATCCTCGACGGTGCTCACTTCCGCAGTACTGGCAGCAGCCGCGGAAGCTGCTTCTGCTCGCAGTGCGGCATCCCCGACTGCGATAACTAGGTGAAACGTGCTCATGCCCGAAGCATGCGCGAGCACACCTACCACGCGCTAGGGCTTCCTAGCCGCCTGTGGATAACTCCGCAGTTTTCATCTATAGACGCCGGTTTTGATGACGTTTAAACAAATTTAACGGGGTTTAAAGCCTACAATTCACAGGGAACCCGCCACGTCGTGTCCTAAGAAAAACTCACAAGCCATACAACGGGCTTAGGCTTAGGGAAAGCCAAAAACAGACTTAAGGGACATTTCGTGTGGATAAACCGATACGGATTCCCGGAACAGCCTGGGATAATGCCTTGATCTTGATTTTGAATCGGTTCCAACCGCCCGATCTGTGAAATCAACACCGGATAACACTGGGGCTGTGGTAGGTAAGCCGCAACTGGTGCGGTTAGGCCAATTCCTATGGCGACGCCCGCACCAAAGCCCTGTACATCCACTGTAGCTAGACAGGCATCAAGACTTCGGACACGATCGGGAAAAGCGGCATACGCGGCCTGGACGAAAGAACAACTCAAACGGCGCGGCCACCCAGACGGGCGACCTGCCACATTCGACCCCTGCATCGACAATGAATGGAACCCCAGCTTAGGAATAAGAAAAGGCTGGGCCGGACGCTCCTAAATCCACACGAAATGTCCCTTAGTGCGACACGCCGCAAATCCACACAAAATGTCCCTTAAGCCCAAAAACATCAATAACCCCGGCGATTTACTCCTACTTTTGTAGTGCAGGGATCGTTCCGAGGCTTTCAACAGAAAAACTAGCATATCCATAATGAATAATCCAGAATCCGCCCTACTACCACTATCTCAGTGGTTTTCATCTGCGCGTATGAGCCGTTACGCTGCCCATCCAACTCCAGAAGCGCTATACCTTTGGAATACTCACCTTACAAAGACCTATCTCGCCGACATTGAGCATCTCGAAGTGCTCCTCCGCAATTGCATCCACACCGCCCTAACGCGCAGATACGACGAACGGTGGTTTGACAACCATCGAATAAATTTCAGCAGTGAAGCAGCCAAGAGCATCCACAAAGCAATGAAGAGAGCCGGAGGGAGGAAAGCACCACCAGGAAAAATCATCGCTGAACTCAGTTTTGATTTCTGGCGCTTCCTCTTAAGTAGCCACTATCAGGCGAGCATCTGGCCGCAGATAGAAAAGGCATTGAAGGTAAAACCCGACGACAGACAGCAATTCGAAGAACTTGTAGTCATTATTTACAAAATGAGAAACAGGTGCTCTCACCACGAATCAATCGTCCAACAACACAATATCCCTGGTGAAATCGCACATCTTGACTCTGTTGATAACGCTATCCACATGGTAGCGAAATTCATTGATCCCGAAGCCGCGACGTGGATCAAGGATAATTCCAGAGTGCCAGCTCTACGAGTGCAACGACCTTAGTCACATATCTGAATGCCACGGCAACACTGGGACTGGGGGCATGTTGGCTTAAAAGAGAAAGGTGATGGCCCGCGCCTCGGGGGGTGTGCGCGGGCCATCGGTAACCCGGCATCGGGGGGGTGCGCCGGGGCAGGCCGCACTGTATATCGGGGCCTTGCACAAGACATTATGGCACGCGAACCAAGAGATGACAACAGCGAAATCCAACATTCCTTGAGTTTTCTGGCAATATGTTTGCGCACTCCCGATTCTTCCTGCTAAGAGGCTACGATGAGCAGGGTAACTCGCACACCAACGGTAGGCCTTCCTCGATGACCGGTACCTCTTTTCCCACTGACGGCGCCACCCGCGCGGCCGCGTTCTTCGACTTGGATAAAACGATCATTGCCACGTCCTCTGCCTATGCCTTCGGCCGCGAGTTCATGCACAACGGGCTCATTACCCATGCCGAGGCGCTCCAACTGTCCTTAGCTAAAGCCAGCTATATGCTCGCCGGCCACAGCAGTGAGCACATGGACACCACCCGCGATCAGCTCGCCGCGATGGCCGCCGGCTGGTCCGTTCAGGAAGTCCACGACATCGCGGTGGAGACCATGCATTCAGTAGTCACCCCCGCCATTTATGCGGAGGCACGCGCGCTTATCGACGCCCACCGCGCCGCCGGCCACGATGTGGTGATCATCTCGGCGTCGGCAAGCGTGCTGGTCGAGCCCATCGCGCAGGAACTGGGCATCGAGCACGTCGTGGCCACCGAGCTCGCCGAGGAAGACGGCCGGTTCACCGGAGAGATTCTGTTTTATTGCAAAGGCGCCGCAAAAGCTGAGGCCTTAGCCCGCATGGCTAAACAGCTCAACGTCGACCCCGACGTATCTTTTGCTTATTCCGATTCCGCCACGGATATCCCGATGTTAGAGCAGGTTGGCCACCCCGTTGCCGTGAATCCAGACCGCTTGTTAAAGAAGCATGCCCTTGCCCATGACTGGGAAATCCGCACGTTTAAGCACCCCGTTCCGCTCTTCACCGCGCCCAGCGCCCGCGAGTTCGGTATCGGCTCAGCGGTCGTGGCCGGCATAGCGGCCCTCGTGGTCGGCGGTGTTTTCTTTGCGCGGCAGCAGCTGCGTGATTAGGCCGCTTGCGCGATGCCGTCGGCTTCGCGGGCGCCGGCTTCCCAGGCGTCGAAAAGCAGCGTGATAAGTGCCGCCGGATCTTCCTCGTAAGTATCCAGTGCCGCACGGTAGTCCGCGCGATGCCGGTTGAGGTAGGTCTCAGGCACGGCAAAGCCCCGCGGATCGAAACCGGTATGGATGGCTGCGGTGCGCGCGGCAACGAGCGCCACGACTGTGCTGCGCGCACCGAAAAACGAGCGCGCGGCAATCTCCGCGTGCAGCACCACCGGTAACAAGCGGTCAAAATCCACACCGGCCCCGCGCGTGATGAGCTGTGCTAGCGCCTGCGCCACCGCCGGATTCTGATCAGGGTGGCCCGCGCCACCCGCCGCAACATCAATGCTGGCCAGGATCTGCAGCGGAGCCCGCGCGAAGGTGCGCACGGTAGCAGCCTGTTTTTCGGGGGCAAGGAGGGAATAAGCGCTGACCGCGGGCGGGATACCGTCAGCCTCAAGCGGCGCACCGTCGATCGCCGCGGCCGCCCGCGCACCGCGCAAGAGCGACTCTGAAGAAATGACGTCGAACTTGCGCAAGCCCGCGGGCCGGCGGTGCACGCGCGCTAACGCTGAGGCGGCAGAAGCAGCTTTATCCTTCACCCCAGAAAGGGCCATCAGCGGGGTCAGCGGGTCAGAATGCGGCATACCCATTACAATAACGCCGTACCCACTTTGCGGGCCGCACCACATGAACGCTGGAAAGTTCATTACTATGGCCGATATAGATTGCGACAAAACAGTAGGAGTATTTAACCGTGAGCAACGACGGACTATTCACTGACGGGTCCAACAAGTTCGCCCCGAAGGTAGACAGCATTCCCTTGAGCGATGCGGATACCTCCCGCCGTGGCGAAGCATCCATCGGCCAGCTCGTATCCAACGCCACCGAGCAGATGTCCCAGCTGGTTCGCTCCGAGGTCGAGCTGGCCAAGACAGAGCTCGCTGCTTCTGCCAAGAAGGGCGGCATCGGCGCGGGCATGTTCGGCGTGGCCGGCACCGTGGCTCTGTATAGCTCCTTCTTCTTTTTCTTCTTCCTGGCGGAGCTGCTCGCCGTGTGGCTCGACCGCTGGGCTGCCTTCCTGATTGTCTTCCTCATCATGGTCGTCCTGGCCGCCGTCGTGGCCTTCATCGGCTTCAAGCAGGTCAAGCAGGTCAAGGCCCCGGAGAAGACCATCGAGTCCACGAAGGAACTCAAGAAGCTGGTACCGGGTAAGGCTGAGAAGTCCATCGAGCGTGGCCTCTACACCTAAACCTTTAAGGTCCTTTTCAATCTCCCGCCCCGAGCACATGCGTTCGGGGCGGATTTCTTCTGTGCACCCTTCCCACGAAAGGCCCGCCCATGAATCCCCTACCGCCCTCCGTAGTGGAGCTTGACGGCCCCTTTGAGCACGAGTTCCTGCACACGCGCGGCATCCGCCTGCACGCCGCTACCGCTGGCGACCCGGATAACCCGCTGGTGCTGCTGCTCCATAGTTCCTTTGGTGGGTGGTTCGACTTCCGGAATGTCATTGCCCCGCTTGCCGCCGCAGGCTTCCACGTCGCCGCCCTAGACATGCGCGGCTTTGGCATGTCCGACAAACCACCGCTCGAACCCGGCCAGGATATCCGCGTGGCGGTTGGCGATGTCAGCGGTGCCATCCGCGCACTGGGCCACGATGACGCCTACCTGGTTGGCGCGGATACCGGCGGTGCGGTGGCCTGGGCGCTGGCTACCGAGCGGCCCGAGCGGGTACGCGGGCTGGTTTCTGTTTCGGCAGCACACCCGGCTGATTTACGCCGCGCTATCGCCGCGCGCCCCTGGGATTTTGGGTGGGTTCTCCTGCGCGCAGCGTTGTGCCGCCTGGGAAAAATTGGCGCTCCGAGCCTCCTGCTGAGAGAGTCCACTTACCTCCGGGAGATGGATCTCGACGCCCTCGGATCCTTCAGCGGCGCCGAGCGCGAGGAGGCCCTGCGCCTGCGCGTGACGTCGTCACGCATAGGAAACGTCCGCCGGGGAATCATCTGGAACCACCGACTGCGTACCGCTGTGGTTCCGCTGAGTTGGCTCGAGCTCACCGTGCAGTGCCCGACGCTGTTCATTCATGCCGATCAGATGCTGTGGCGGCCGGTGGCGCGGCGGGCTGCGCGGCGCTGCCGTGGAGACTTCACCGCCACCACTATCCCCAATGCAAAGAACCTGCCCTATCTTGAGAACCCGCATGGTTTCGCCCAAACCATCATCCAATGGCTGCGAGATAGGTAACATTCAGCACCTCTCCGTGTCCCACCCCTCTCAGGGGGGTGGGACTTTTTTAATTCTTTGACAAAAGCGCAGGTTAAAGACAAATACCTACCAATCTATAGCTTTTATCACCGGACATATTTTTCAATTCCTTGTATATGAGACGAGCCACGCGGTAGCTTCATATAAAACCAACATCACAGGTTTTCTTCATCTTTCGCACTACGGAGGTCTAAGCCCCACATGACGCTCAAGAAGACACTCGCTGCTCTCTCTGTCGCTACCCTGCCACTCACCCTCGCGGCCTGTGGTGGCGACAACTCCGGTTCGGACTCCGCTTCCGGCTCCGGCGATGGCATCATCACTGTCAACGGCTCCGAGCCGCAGAACCCGCTCATCCCGGCCAACACCAACGAAACCGGCGGCGGACGCATCGTCGATTCCATCTACGCCGGCTTGGTCTACTACGACGGCGACGGCGAAGCCCAGAACGAGCTGGCTGAATCCATCGAGCCGAACGACGACAACACCGAGTTCACCGTCAAGCTCAAGGAGTCGAAGTTCTCCGACGGCTCCCCGGTGACCGCGAAGAACTTCGTGGATGCGTGGAACTACGCCGTGGCTAACGATCAGCTCAATGCTTCCTTCTTTGCCAACATCAAGGGCTTCGAGGAAGGCGTCAAGGAGATGGAGGGTCTCAAGGTCGTCGACGACCTCACCTTCACCATCGCTCTGAACAGCCCGGAGCAGGACTTCCCGGCACAGTTGGGTTACTCCGCGTTCTACCCGCTGCACGAGTCGGCCCTGGAAGACATGGATGCCTTCGGCCAGAACCCGATTGGCAACGGCCCGTACAAGCTGACCGAGTGGAACCACAACCAGGACGCCACCGTCGTCCCGAATGAGGAGTACAAGGGTGGCCAGACCCCGCAGAACGACGGCATCAAGTTCGTCTTCTACGCCTCTCAGGACGCTGCTTACGCCGACCTGCTCTCCGGCAACCTCGACGTCCTCGACGCCGTTCCGGACTCCGCTTTCGACGTCTACGAGGCCGACCTCGGCGACCGTGCAGTGAACCAGCCGACTGCTATCTTCCAGTCCTTCACCCTGGGTGAGAACCTCGAGCACTACTCCGGCGAAGAAGGCGTCCTGCGCCGCCAGGCCATCTCCCACGCCATCAACCGCGAGGAGATCACCGAGACCATCTTCAAGGGCACCCGCACCCCGGCCAAGGACTTCACCTCCCCGGTTATGCCGGGCTACTCCGAGGACATCAAGGGCAACGAAGTCCTTGAGTACGATCCGGAGAAGGCCAAGGAACTGTGGGCTGAGGCCGACAAGCTCAACAAGTGGGATAACCCGAGCCTGGAGATTGCCTACAACTCCGACGGTGGCCACAAGAGCTGGGTGGATGCCACCACCAACTCCATCAAGAACACCCTCGGCATCGAGGCTGTTGGCGCACCGTACCCGGACTTCAAGTCCCTGCGCGATGAGGTGACCAACCGCACCATCAAGACCGCCTTCCGCACCGGCTGGCAGGCGGACTACCCGAGCCAGGCCAACTTCCTGGCCCCGCTGTACAAGACGAACGGTTCCTCCAACGACGGTGACTACACCAACCCGGAGTTTGACAAGCTTCTCGACGAAGCCCTGACCTCCACCTCTGAGGAAGACGCCATCAAGAAGTACACCGAGGCCCAGGAAGTCCTGTTCAAGGACCTGCCGGCTATCCCGCTGTGGTACTCCAACGCCACCGGTGGCTACTCCGAGAACGTCGACAACGTCGTCTTCTCCTGGAAGTCCCAGCCGGTGTACTACAACATCACCAAGAAGTAACGCCACCCCTGGCCACTTCGCACGACCCCCGCAACCTCCATGGAGCGGGGGTCGCCCCGCGTTTTCACCCCCAAAGTGTGATTAGAAACGCGCTATAGATTTCTCGAAGCGTGGGATCACACATTAGAATTCTCGTAAGCTATGCCCCGCGTCCCGACGCTGGCAAGCACCTGCCCCACAACGAGTAAAGGACCACACTATGCTGCGCTATATCGGGCGCCGAGTGCTCCAGATGATTCCGGTGTTCTTCGGAGCTACCTTGCTCATCTATGCGCTCGTCTTCTTGATGCCCGGCGATCCTGTCGAAGCCCTTGGCGGTGACCGCGGCCTTACCGAGGCTGCCCGTGCCCGCATCGAGGCGGAATACAACCTCGACAAGCCGTTCATCATTCAGTATCTGCTCTATATCAAGGGCATCTTCATGCTGGACTTCGGTACGACCTTCTCCGGGGTTCCCGTAACCCAGGTGATGGCTAACGCCTTCCCGGTTACTGTGAAGCTGACCGTCATGGCCATTATCTTTGAGTCCGCCTTCGGCATCCTCTTCGGTGTCTTCGCCGGCATGCGCCGCGGGGGCTTCTTCGATTCCACCGTGCTGGTCATCTCCCTGCTCGTCATCGCGGTGCCTTCCTTCGTCATCGGCTTTGTCTTCCAGTACCTCGTGGGCATTAAGTGGGGCGTCTTGCCGGTTACCGTCGGCGCTAACGCCACAGTGAAGTCTCTCCTCATGCCGGCCATGGTGCTCGGCGCGCTCTCCTTGGCGTACGTCATCCGCCTGACCCGCCAGTCCGTGGCGGAGAACCTGCGCGCCGACTACGTGCGCACCGCCCGCGCCAAGGGTCTGTCCAACGGCGCGGTGACCCGCCGCCACGTGCTGCGCAATTCGCTGATTCCCGTGGCCACCTTCATCGGCGCCGACATCGGTGCGCTCATGACCGGCGCCATCGTGACCGAGGGCATCTTTGGCATCAACGGCGTCGGCGGCACCATGTACCAGGCCATTCTGCGTGGTGAGCCGACCACAATCGTCTCCTTCACCACCGTGCTGGTGATCATCTACATCATCGCCAACCTGCTCGTTGACCTCCTGTACGCCGTACTTGATCCGAGGATCCGCTATGCCTAATTTCGAGAAAACCACTCCCTACCCGGGCCAAGAGCACTTCGTCTCGGAAACCGATGAAACGGGTCTCGGCGCGGTCGATGCCGTCAAGGACGAGTCCGCGCCTTCCTCCCAGTGGGGGGAGGCATGGCGCTACCTGCGCCGTCGCCCACTGTTCTGGATTGCGGCCGTGATGATTCTCGTGGCCATCCTCCTAGCCATCGCACCGGGTCTTTTCACTAGCACCGACCCGCGCCTATGCGAGCTGTCCAAGTCCCTCGCCCCCGCCGAGCCAGGCCACCCCTTCGGCTTCAACCGCCAAGGCTGTGACATCTACGCCCGCGTGATTTACGGTGCGCGCGCGTCGGTAGCCGTCGGCGTCCTCACCACGCTGCTCGTCGTAGTGCTTGGTTCAATGATCGGTGCTATCGCCGGCTTCTTCGGCGGCTGGATCGACTCTGTTCTCTCCCGCATCACCGACATCTTCTTCGCCATCCCGCTGGTGCTCGCCGCCATCGTGGTCATGCAGATGTTCAAGGAGCACCGCACCATCGTCACGGTGGTCTTGGTGCTCGGCCTCTTCGGCTGGGTCTCCATTGCCCGCATCACGCGCGGCGCGGTGGTCTCCATCAAGAACGAGGAATTCGTGCAATCCGCGCGCTCCATCGGTGCGTCGAGCTGGCGCATCTTGTTCAGCCACATCCTGCCGAATGCGGCCGCGCCCATCATCTCCTACGCCACCGTGGCGCTGGGCACCTACATCGTCGCGGAAGCCACCTTGTCCTTCCTGGGCATCGGCCTGCCGCCGACGTTCGTGTCCTGGGGCGGAGACATCTCTGACGCGCAGGCTTCCCTCCGCGTCGCTCCGGCAGTCCTGTTCTACCCGGCGGGTGCTTTGGGCCTGACCGTGTTGAGCTTCATCATGATGGGTGACGTCGTCCGCGATGCACTCGATCCGAAGGCGAGGAAGCGTTAATGACTAAGCCACTTCTTGAAATGAAGGACGTCCATATCTCCTTCACCACCTCCACCGGTGTGGTTGAGGCAGTGCGTGGCGTCAACATGTCCATCTACCCTGGCCAGTCCGTGGCCATCGTGGGCGAGTCCGGTTCCGGTAAGTCCACCACGGCGATGTCCATCCTCGGCTTGCTACCGGGCACCGGCAAGGTTACCGGCGGCCAGATCCTTTTTGAGGGCGAGGACATCACTCACTACAACAACAAGCAATTCGAATCGCTGCGCGGTGACAAGATTGGCCTGGTCCCGCAGGATCCGATGTCCAACCTCAACCCAGTGTGGCGCATCGGCACGCAGGTTGAGGAGTCTCTCAAGGCCAACCACGTGGTGGAGGGTTCCAAGCGCCACGAACGCGTGGTGGAGCTTCTGGAGGAAGCCGGGCTTCCCGACGCCGAACGCCGCGCCAAGCAGTACCCCCACGAGTTCTCTGGAGGTATGCGCCAGCGCGCTCTCATCGCGATTGGCCTGGCCGCACGCCCGAAGTTGCTCATCGCCGACGAGCCCACCTCCGCCCTCGACGTGACGGTGCAGAAAACCATCCTGGATCACCTAGAGCACCTCACCGAGGAGCTGGGTAACGCGGTGCTCTTCATTACCCACGACCTCGGTCTGGCGGCCGAGCGCGCGGAGCACCTCATCGTGATGCACCGCGGCCGCATCGTCGAGTCGGGCCCCTCGCGAGAGATTCTGCGCTCCCCGCAGCACCCCTACACGCGCCGGCTTGTCGACGCCGCCCCCTCCCTCGCCTCCTCCCGCATCCGCGCGGCCAAGGAAGCTGGTGTGGAGGCCAAGGAGCTGAAGTCGGGTGAGGCGATCGGCGCCGCCTCCGAGTCTGGTTCCACCGCTGCAGATTCCGCTGCAGGTTCATCTTCCGCGGCTCAGGCCCCGGTCATCTCGGTTCGTAACCTCACCAAGGAATTCGATATCCGCGGCCAGCGCGGCGGCAAGAAGCTGCTGAAGGCCGTCGATGATGTCTCCTTCGACATCCGCCGCGGCACCACCCTTGCGCTGGTGGGCGAGTCCGGTTCCGGCAAGTCCACGGTGGCCAACATGGTGTTGGGTCTTTTGGAGCCGACCTCCGGCACCATCGAGTTTGAAGGCCGCGATACCTCGACGCTGTCGAAGAAGGAGCTCTTCAAACTCCGCCGCAAGATGCAGGTGGTCTTCCAGAATCCCTATGGTTCGCTGGATCCGATGTATTCGATTTATAAGTGCATCGAGGAACCTATGGCCCTGCACAAGGTGGGCTCGCGCAAGGAACGTGAGGCCCGCGTGGCCGAGCTTCTCGACATGGTCTCCATGCCCCGCTCCGCCATGCGCCGCTACCCCAACGAGCTTTCCGGCGGCCAGCGCCAGCGTATCGCCATTGCCCGCGCGCTGGCTCTTCGCCCGGAGGTCATCGTCCTCGATGAGGCTGTCTCCGCCCTCGACGTGCTGGTGCAGAACCAGATCATCCAGCTCCTCGCGGAGCTGCAGTCGGAGCTCAGCCTGTCGTATCTCTTCATCACTCACGACCTCGCGGTGGTCCGCCAGACCGCCGACGACGTAGTGGTCATGAAGAAGGGACAGGCCGTCGAACAGGGCACCGCCGACGATATCTTCGAAAACGCCCAGCAGGAGTACACCCGCAACCTCATCAACTCGGTTCCGGGCATGCACCTAGAAATCGGCACCGGCCACTAGCTCACGCACCACCCACGCCGACTGACCCGTCAACCGTCTTCCGGTTGGCGGGTCTCGTTCTTTAAGAGCTAAAGGGCCCGCTGCTCCCGCTGTATCTTGCGGCATGTGAACTGTGGTCTAGGATCTCCTAGTTTCCCGTCCCCCTTCTAACAGTTAGCGGGTTTAGTTCTTTAAGGGCTTAAGAGTCCCGGTACACCCCGCTGCATTTTGTGGCGCATTAGCCGTGGTCAGGGATCCCCGCGTACCTTGTTGTGGGTTGTGGGTGGTGTTGTCTTGAAGGATCGCCGATGTGCCCGCGAACCTT
>NZ_KV811689.1:0-2675 GCF_001813175.1 Corynebacterium sp. HMSC069E04
TCGATCTCTTCCAGGTGACTGGTTCCTCTCTACCTCACCATCGACCCATTTCACCATCGGGAAGTAGTCAACGACCTCCTCAACGGAAAAACCGAAGCCGGCGGCGTTAATCCCCACCAAAACCGAAATCCACCAGTAGTACTAAAAGGGCTCTTCCGGTTTTAGAGTGCATTGATTAGTTCGCCGGGGGTTCGGGCGTGGCACAAGATATTGGGGTCCTTGGCTTTGTAGGAAAAAGGTATCTAATCCATCCGTACAAAACTAAGGACCTACTGTGCAGCCTAACGGAAATGTCATCGTCGATACCATCTGCCGCACCGCAAAACTAGGAACTACTATCACCGGTGCCACAGAAAACGGTGACGTCACTGTTATTGAAGCCGAACCCGTCGAGCCGATCAATGAATGCCCTACCTGCGGGCAGCCTGGAGTATTCCGCGACCACGTCATCCGCAGCCTGGTCGATCTGCCCATCGTCGGCCACCCAACAACTTCATGTGCGCCTTCCACGCTACCGGTGCACCAACAAGCGTTGCTTGCAGAAGATCTTCCGTGCTGGCCTTGCCTGCGCGCCCGACAATTCAAAGACCACGGACCAGGTGACCCACTGGATCCTGCAACGACTCTGCCTAAATCGGATGAGCGTTGCCGCTGCACCCAAGTCATTAGGCCTGGGGTGGGATATGAAGTGTCCCAGGTTTTGTTCCGTTTGATGAAACCCGTTTTTGAAACAACGTACGGAGCACAACGCACGCCGATGCCAAAGCTTCCGCAACATCGACTACCTCATCAAACCCACGACAGTGGGATTCACACCCTCAATCCCCACGCGTGCAATCTTCGCACCTCAAAGATTGAAAAATGAAAGAAACCGGAGGTAACATACCCTTTCGAGTTTGTTACTTCCGGTGGTGCAGTTTGTTCAACTGCTCATCAGGATCTTACGGGGGATAACACTAACACACCCTGACTCTTGGAAAACGCAGCACACAGACCGTGCACACCCTCACCGATAAAATGGGCACCAGTCCCGAAAGGAGAAGGAATGTACACGACCATCACCCTCGCCGCACTCGCAGTACTTTTCGTCTTAATCATCCAGACCATCCGCCGCGAACGGCCAGAAGACCGTATGTATTACGCCGCGCTTGGAGGCAGCATAAGCGCAGCAATGATCCTTGTCCCCTCCTTCCTTTTCACCCAGGCCGGTCTCTCGCGAGAACTGGCCGCACTGCTCATCTCCTTCGGCCTACTAGCCTTGTGGATTACCATTTTCGGACTCCGCCTAAACGCAAGAACTAGCAGGTAAACCTGCATAACACAGAACATATGCTTTAGCATATGGCGGAACATACGCTATAACATATGCCTAAACATATGTTCCGCCATATGGCAGGACTCGCGGGCGCACGAATACGCAGATTCCCGCCCGCAGTAGAGAAAAGGAGGGCTACGGGCTCAGTGTGGGAGTATTGCGAAACCTTCGCGCGCCCATTAGCCTAAAAAGTGACAGCACAGTTCATCCCTGAATTGCGGCTGCACAATAAAAAGGGCCCCAACGAGTGCCAGCTCGTTGAGACCCTCGGGCCTAAAGACCCACGTGAAGCATCGCGGTAACGAGCTTCACGATTACGGTCACAAGAACTATGACCTTGGTAGCCACATCTAGCCAGTCAAGCTTGGTGGCATCAAGGTCTTTTCTTTTGCGACCGGGTGTATCCAATGAGTGTTTACCCATTGTCTACCTCCCTTTACGTCGTAGGGTTGTCCGCTCGCCTGAAAAAGGCGCGCGGGACAGCCCACGTCACGCGCGGGCCTTACCGCGCACCGACGAGGAAGTCACGCCCACGCCCCACCACAGGTGGTGGGGCATGATTGTGAACCGGCACTAACGTTAGCAGCCACCCCTGACGAGACCTAGAAGCATGATTTCACCCCTGCCTTTATAAAAGCCGCCCATGAGGGGAAACCCGTACAGTGCTACTTGCAGCTGCACTCAACACCGCTAATTTCTCTGCCTGTCACCCTATCTAGACGCACGAAAATGCTGGCAGTGCTACATAACTGCCGACATATGCTTTAGCATATGCCTAAACATATGTCCCGCCATATGGCAAGACATATGACGGGGCTCATGGGCGCGCTGATCTACCATCACGGCTGCACTACCCTAGGTGTTTTTCAATGCTCGATACACCGTAGGACGGGTTACCCCAAATTCCCGCGCTAGTGCTGCCTTTGACTCCCCTGCCAATATGCGCCGTTTAATCTCCGCTACTTGCTGCGGGCTAAGAGCGGGTTTGCGGCCTTTGTACTTTCCGGCCTTTTTCGCCAACGCAATCCCCTCCGCCTGGCGCTCGCGGATAATGGCCCGCTCAAACTCCGCGAAGCTACCGAGAATTCCGAGCATTAAATCCGCGCGCGGATCGGACGTGTCTTTCGCAAACGCGAGATTCTCATGCAGGAAAGTAACAGTCACACCCTTGCCGGTAAGTTCATCAACAATACCGCGCAGATCTGTCAGCGATCGGGCGAGACGGTCAATCGACGACACGACAAGTTCGTCACCGTCTCGCACGTACGCCATACACTCGACAAGTCCAGGGCGGGCAGTCTTGGTGCGGCCGGAAATCCTATCTTCAAAAAACCGGTCAATCCTGCCGGAAGCATTGAGT
>NZ_KV811689.1:2775-3024 GCF_001813175.1 Corynebacterium sp. HMSC069E04
TTTCTGGCGCTGATTATTCTGCTCCACCGTGGAGACACGGATATAGCCCACCCGCTGCCCATGCGAACCAGAGTCATTGACCATTAGTCTTCGCTCCGCGAAGGTTTAAAGGCGGCATTCTCTTGTTCTATGACTGCATCACGATACGACTCGATTGCATCCGAGAGGGCATAAAGCTGAACACCGTCGAGGCCATCAGCGTCAGCAAGCAAGGATTGTACAATCCTGCCCAACGCCTGCTGCCCCGAC
>NZ_KV811690.1:0-257 GCF_001813175.1 Corynebacterium sp. HMSC069E04
GCGTGTTCACGCGGAGAATTTCTCGGTCTATGGCATCCGCAAAATGTGGCACGCGATGAACCGCGAAGGCTTTCATATCGGCCGCGACAAGACCGCACGTCTGATGAAACTTGCAGGTGTTTCTGGCCGCAGACGTGGGCGAACCCCGGTAACAACAATTAACCCGAAGACACCGGATCATCGCCCGGACCTAGTGCGCCGAAACTTCCGTGCGCAGGCACCAGGCCGGCTGTGGGTTGCCGACATTACCTACGTTC
>NZ_KV811691.1:0-22148 GCF_001813175.1 Corynebacterium sp. HMSC069E04
CGCTACGCACCCCGAAACCGGAAGAGCCGCAAAAGCTCATCCAAGGAGATGAACACCATGATGCCGGCGATGACGGCAAAGCAGATGCCGAAAGTCATCGGCCCGATAAATGGCATCAGCAGCGCGAAGCCAATGAGGGCGCCGAGGGGCTCTGCCAAGCCAGATAGCGTGGCCCACCAGAAGGCTTTCTTGCGTGAGCCCGTTGCACTGCGCAAAGGTACCGCTACCGCAATGCCCTCGGGGATGTTGTGAATGGCAATAGCCACGGCAACGGGGATAGCGATCTCCGGGGCTTCGAGGCCTGAGAGAAACGTGGCAAAGCCTTCCGGGAAGTTGTGGATGGCCAGCGCGAAGGCGGTAAAGATGCCGGTCTTCATCAGCCGTTTGCGCCGCGCGTCCTCCTCGGTGGTGGCCGGCTCGTGCGGGTTAATCTCCTCGGGCACAAGGCGGTCAATGATGGCAATGATCGCAATACCCGCGAAGAATGCCGCCATCATCGTCCAGGTGGCGCGCGCCTCGTCCCCGAGGGTGCTTTCTAGCTTCTTCAGGGCCTCCGGCAGGATTTCCATGAAGGAGACGTAGAGCATTACGCCCGCAGACAGCCCCAAAGCAGTGGCCATGAACTTCGGGCCTGGCTCCCGCTTTCCGACGGCCAGGGCGCCTCCGATGGACGTCGACAAGCCCGACAGCAGCACAAGGCTGAAAGCGAAGGCAATGGTAGCTAAGTCCATAGTGGGAAACTATAGCGTGTCTAACCCGGCCTCTGCGTAAGCTTGGAAGGAGTCCATCGCTTCCCATCTGACTCACGAGGTGACTGTCGCAACCATGGTGCTGTATCCGCTGGCTCCGTCCTATTTTGGTGTCGAGCACGTCGCGATTCTTGAGCACGTCAACTTTTCTACCGCGTTGAGCATTCCGGGGTTGGCGCAGCAGCCTGCGCTCGTCGACGTTTCCTTGCTCCCCGACCCCACTACGGGTGGCTGGCGCGTGCGCTCGGATTTCGGTTTTCTCGGTGCGCTCGATGACGAAGAGTCCGCTGAGTATCCAGCGCTGAACCGGCTGCGCACAGCGGCGATGAATGCAGCAACACATGCGACCGTCGAGATCGTGGACGGTGAGGTGGAGGTGGCCGTTGCTCTGGGGCTCGACCCGTGGATGATTCCCGCGAACAATCAGCCAGCGGGTACTGCCCTGCTCAGCGGTGGGCACGGCGCTCTCGTTCGTGTCGCGGAGGGAGAGCTCACTACACATCAGCTGCGCGAGATGGGAACCGAACAGCTCTTCGTGACGCTTGCGCTTCTCGACGACACCGTCCTCGCCACCCACGACAACCTCGTCCTCGGCCCGTGCGGGGAGCTCTCCGATACCCCGGCGCTGGCCACCGCATTCGCGGCCGCCTCCCAATCAGGTGCTTCCCTGGCCGCTCGGGCTTATACTGCCGCGGGGCGCATCGCAGTGGACCTTCCCCTCGCCCCCGAAGACGCTGCTGCCCCGGCTCAGTCTGCCGAGCTCTTCGCACCTGTGGTCCCGCCGCTGCCGCTCGACCCAAACAATCCCGCCATCCCGCCGGCACTCGACCCTGATGCCGACTGGGAGTTCACCACGCCTGCGGATCCCCTTGCCTCACCACTGCCCACCGGCTCGCGTACCTTCACGTCCCCTAAAGACACCTTTTAACTGGCACCTTATGCGCTTACACTAATTCATTGACCTGGGATTTCTCTGAAACCCGCCCGCAAATGGTGCCTTTACTTTGGTGCTCTTTCCCTTGGCCCACACACGAAGCGTTTGCCTTCGACTAGGCGGGTCGCGCCGGGGGCATCGAGGTGCTCCAACAGTGGGACAGCAACCCGGCGCGTCGTGCCCAGGGCCTGACGTGCCGCCGAGAGGGTGAAGGGCTGTTCCAACTGTGCCGCCACATCGAAAGCCGCACGCGGAGCTGAAGGCAGAAGCACAACGCCCTTGGCCAGGCGAAGCAGGCGCCCGGCGCGCTCGGCGGCGGCGAGCTCCTTGGGGCCCAGTCCCAATTCCTTGAGGTCTTCTGCCTCCGGGGCAGCGAAGGGCTCAGCGCGCAGGCGTTGTTCGAGCTCAGCTACTGCCTTCTCCGCAGGGCCAAGGTCGACGGTCTTGCCGGGAACGCGCAGCACACCATCTACTGATTCGAGCTTGGCTGCCGCTACCGCCAACCCCAGCAGGGCCGGCTCCGATAGGTTCAGCGCGTCCATGGCCGCTGCCTTCGTCAGCCCCGGGGACAGCGGGTTCGCCGCAGCATGTGCTTCCACTGCCTCAACGAGGGCATTCTTCCACGCGGTTACGTGGCGGGCGGCAATCCACCACTCGCGGAAAACAATGACCCCTGCCGGCTTTTCCTCCACCGAAAAGCCATCGCGCAGGAGGTCGTCGCGCGAAGCGTAGCCGCAGCGCTTGAGCCACTCGGACGGGTTGGTCGGCTCTAAGGCTTCTAGCTCAGCTGCGCGCTTCTTCGCTGCACCGCGCCTACTCAGCGCGGCCGGGTGCATGTCCACGACTTCGAAGCCTGCCGCTACATGTCGCCCGCCGGGGCTGCGCACCACGAACCTATCAAGCAGCGTGAGAGATAGCGGGCTTTCCAGTGTCAACCTCGCGAACTCACCTCCTAATGGCCGCAGACGGGCACCAACGCCCGCGGTGCCGATATGCACCACGAGGTTCTGGGGAAGCTCAGCCATCTCAGTACCAAAGGTGCGGCGAATATCCACGGTTTCGAGCGCCCGCCAGCCCCCAGGGCTCAGCAGTGCATCCCCGCGATGAACCTGGTCGGCGGCCACCCCGCGAAGGTTGAGGGCCACGCGCGTGACTGGACCGGCGCTATCCACCGACTTGTTTTCACTGTGCACTCCGCGCACCGTCACGCGTTGCCCATGAAGCTCCAACTCATCCCCCACCGAGACAGTCCCCGCCGCCAGCGTTCCTGTCACCACGGTGCCCGCACCCTTCACGCTAAAGCCGCGATCGACCCACAACCGCACGCGCGCCTGGGGATCAGGCGCGGGCATAGCGGCGAGTACCTGGTCCAACTCAGTGCGTAATGTCCCCACGCCCTCGCCGGTCTTTGCGGAGACCTCGACTATGGGAGCGTCGGCAAGCGCTGTTCCAGCCAGTTCTGCCTTGACCTGCGCGGCTACCTCAGCGCGGCGGGCGGCATCTGCCCTGTCCGCGCGGCTCAGCGCCACCACTCCGTGCTCGATTCCCACGGCGCGCAGGGCATCCCGGTGGTCAGTAGACTGCGCTTGCCAGCCTTCATCGGCCGCCACCACAAAGAGCACCACCGGCGCGGGCCCCACCCCGGCCAGCATGTTGCCCAGGAACTTCTCATGCCCCGGCACATCGACAAAAGCCACGTCGGCGCCGGAGTCAAGCTTCGTCCACACGAAGCCCAAGTCAATGGTCAGGCCGCGCCGCTTCTCTTCCTCCCAGCGGTCCGGCTCCATCCCCGTCAATGCCTTGACCAGGCTCGACTTGCCGTGGTCGACATGGCCGGCGGTAGCCACAACGTACACCTACATCACCGCCTGAATCGCAGCAATAAGCTCCGCGTCCTGCGACTCCGGCACGCAGCGCACATCCACCAGGCAGCGGCCCTGGTTCACGCGCGCCACCACAGGAGGCTCGCCCAACCGCAGCGGACGGGCCAGCTCTTCTGGCAACGCCACAGCCCAGCCTGGCAGCGGTACCTCGGGCGCCCCGCCGCCACCAACACGCCCGGCATGCTCGACAACCACGCCGCCTACCGCCGCAGCGACCTTCTCGGTGCGCTCGCGGTGGCGCTGAGCGTCGATGTGCAGCGCATTCTGCACGGCATTGGAAGGAGCGGCAAGGGAGGCCTCAAGGGCGTTGAGCCGCAGCTTATCGATGCGCACCGCCCTCGCCAGCGGATGTTTCTTACACGCGGCGATCGCTTCCTTCTTTCCCACCAGCACGCCGGCTTGCGGTCCGCCGAGAAGCTTATCCCCCGAAAAGAGCACCACGTCTGCGCCATCTCGAAGAGCCTCGCTGGCCGAGGGTTCCTCAGGCAGCACCGCATCGGGAGTGAGCAACCCGGATCCGATATCCACGATGAGTGGCACATCCGTAAGCGCACGCAACTCAGCAACCGACACAGAAGACGTGAAGCCACTGATCACAAAGTTGGAGGGATGCACCTTGAGTATCGCCCCGGTGTTCTCCCCCAAGGCCCGCTCATAGTCCGCCAGGTGAGTTCGGTTCGTCGCGCCAACCTCACGCAAGCGGGTGGCCGTGGACTCGATGAGCTCCGGCAGACGGAAGCCCGCACCAATCTCAATAAGTTCGCCACGGGAAATGATGACCTCCTTGCCGGGGGCCAAGGCGGCGGTCGCCAGCAGCAGCGCGGATGCTCCATTGTTAACCACCAGCGCGTCCTCCGCGCCGGGACAGGCGGCCAGGACAGCCTCGACCGCGCCGCGTCCCCTATCCCGCGAGCGCTGACCGCTGTCTAAGTCCATCTCAACGTCCGTATAGCCGGCTGCGGCTGCGAGCGCGTCCACCGCGGCTGGTGGCAATGGCGCCCTACCCAAGTTCGTGTGGATGATCACACCGGTGGCATTGATGACGCGGCGCAAGGAATAGGGCTGTGCGCTTTCGAGTCTGTCGGCCAGCTCCTGCTGAAAGCGGGTGGGGTCGAGGGATCCGGAGCGGGCGTCGGCAAGCACGGCGTCGATGATCGCGCGCACCTTATGGGGTGCACTGCGCTCCTGCGCAGTGCGCACTGCCGGGTACTGGAGGATCTCATCCATCTTCGGGATGAAGCGGCGGGGGTCAGTCATCAAAGTTCCTCCTAGCTGCGCTCATGGCGGAGACGGACAGGAATCGAACCTGCCAGACCGAGATACTCGGCCTCACCGGTTTTGAAGACCGGGGCGCCCACCAGGACACGTACGCCTCCGTCTGCTCACCTTACACGGGGCTAAAGTAGTACTTATGACTGACATTAAACTTACGTCCTTTGCCGCCGGTGGCGGTTGTGCTTGCAAGATTCCCCCGGGTGAGCTCGAATCTGCTGTGGCGGGCCTGGTAGGCACCGCGGACCCCAACGTGCTGGTGGGGCTTGACGACGGCGACGATGCCGCCGCCGTACGCATCCAGGACGGCCTGGCGGTCATCTCCACCGCGGACTTCTTCACCCCGATGCTCAACGACCCCTATGACTGGGGCCGGGTGGCAGCAGCTAATGCGCTTTCCGACGTCTACGCCATGGGCGGCACGCCCATCACCGCCATCAACCTCGTGGGCTGGCCGCGCGAAAAGCTCAGCCTCGATATATTGCGCGAGGTCCTGCGCGGTGGCATGGATGTGGCCAGCCAAGCAGGGATCTCGATTACTGGCGGGCACTCCATCACCGCCCCGGAGCCCACCTATGGTTTGGCTGCCACGGGCACCGTCCACCCCGACAAGATTATGCGCAATGACGCCGCCGAGGCTGGTCTTCCCATCACGCTGACCAAGCCGATTGGTGTGGGCATCCTCAACAATAAGCACAAGGCCACCGGTGAGGTTTCTCAGGCCGCGGTAGATTCCATGACCACGCTCAACCGCGATGCAGCTGCGGCAGCGGTGGAGGCAGGAGTGCGTGCAGCAACCGACGTCACCGGGTTTGGTCTTTTGGGCCACCTCTACAAGATGTGCCGTGCCTCCGGTATCGGCGCCGAGCTCGACTTCTCCGCTGTTCCTGCGGTGAACGGCGCCAAGGAAGCCCTGGCGGAGGGCTTCATCCCGGGCGGCTCGCGCCGCAATCTAGATTGGGTCCGCCCCCACCTCGATTCGGACTTGAGCGAAGAGGACCTGGTCTTCCTCGCCGATGCCCAAACCTCCGGTGGCCTCCTCCTCATCGGCGAGGTACCCGGCTACCCAGTTATCGGGCGGACCGTGCCGGGTGAGGCGCGGATTTCTATCTCTGCTTAGGAACGCGCGCTCAGAATGCGCGCGACGCCATCGACTCCGGCATGCGTGAGGTGATTGGACAAATTGTGTGTCACGGACTTCTCGCTGATGCCGGATACCCAGCGAATAGAGTCCGGAGCACACATGTTGTGGTCGATGGAAGCGCGGCGGAGGTCAACGTAATTGGCACCAGCAGCGGAGGCCGCAGTGCGCATCGCGGAGTTAATGGTGTCCTCTCCCAAACGAACCAAGCCCAGCACATCCATGTTGAAACCCACCTCGCTGCTGGTACCAGAGCGCACGGGGCACATCGCGCCATTAGCGGCAGAGATAGCTGGGTACCCCACAAACGTGATGGTGGCATGCGGCGCAGCCTGACGGATGCGATTCGTGTTATTCACCATGGCCTGCCGGTAGGAATCATTATTAAATTGCGAGACAGCAATGTCCTGCAGATTATTGGCGCCGAATTGCACAAAGACACTCTTGGTATCGGCAGTGAGGTGTTTATTGGCAATGGCACCAACGACCTGCTGATCAAAGTCCTTCCGGAAGGAGCCCCCGCTAGCCTTGGCGGCCGAACAGGCATAGTTCGCCACCGAGCGCCCCGTGATCTTGCCGTACTCCGCGGCCACTGTCTTCTTTCCTTGCGGGCAGCCTTGTGGTGATGGAGCGCCTGCTTCCGAGCCGCTGCCCTCGATGCTGCTGAGGCCCGCACGCACAAGATCGGACCGCACGCCAGCCACCTGCTTGTAGCCGGGGTTAGCAAAGAAAGAATCACCGAAGAACACGGCGTCGGCGCCGCGGTGCGGGTCTGCGGAGGCCGTAGCGGTAGAGAAGGTCACGGCACTGCAGGCCAAAGCGGTTGCGGAAAGAGCAACGGAAAAACGCTTGATGCGCTGGGAGAAGGAGAGAGACATGATTCCTTAACAGAACGATTAGGGAGAACGAGAGAATGTTTACCTCGTTCTACTCAATCACATTGGTCTATCTCTTTGCTAACCCTTTGCCATTCTTGCAATTCTTTCCCGTCACAAAATGAGGGTTCTTATCCGCCCGTCACGACGGAAGTGCCGTAGTCACCCCGCGCTTCAGCACGCCGCTTCTGTGGAGCAATCGTGGTGGCTGGGTCCTTCACCGCTTCCAGTCCCGCGTTGAGCACACCAAAGCGGGTGCACGCAGATCCCGCCATGAGCGCAAGGCCGGACAATACCGACACGGTGCGTGACTTGGTCGCCGCAGCTACGGCCGTTCCCACACCACCGGAGGCGATGAGCCATTCAGAAGCCTTCATGAGCTTTCCCGGCAATCCCTCATGCAGCGGCCGCCTGGGTTCCGGTTCCATGTGATTTTCCATGATCCGCGTCGCGACTAGGTCACTCACTGCGGCCGTGATGCCCAGGGCGCGTGCAGGCCCAGCGTTCTTCACCGGGGTAAAGGCCATGGCGGCACCCGCCGCCGCGGCCGACGCCGAGGAAACAAAGACATAGGGCAAGTGCTTCTTCGCATCGTTCCATGTCGGGTTAGAGGTATTAGCCAACAGCACCGCTGTATAGCCAGCGAGTGGTCCGCCGAGAACTCCCGCAACGGCCCCCGCTGGGCCGGCTGCCTTATCAAGGGATCGGCGAAGCGGTTTCGGCAGCACACCGCCGACCAGCTCATCAGCCTCGACGACTGCAGGCAGCGACGCGGCAGAAGCAAAGCTGCCCAAAATCCACGAGCCGATGGACATCGGAGAGGTCACCTTGAAAACGCGGAACATGTTGAGCAGACGCTCTGGGCGCCCAAGGTCGAGGATCAGAAAGACAGAGCCCACCGAGGCCGCAGAGAACGCCGTCAATCGGGTAGAACGTTTGAGAGGCGCGTTACCCGTAGCCTGCGCGCCAGCGGCGAGTAATGCCGAGCCTCCCGAAAGTCCACCGAGGAACAGATAGCCACCAATTGGCCACTCCCACGGCGGGGCCTTGACTACGGGCTTGCCGTAATACGAGGAGAACTCGAAGTCCTCCGCCATGCGCGCTTCTTTGGACCCATCCTGTGCGCCGGCGCCGACTCGTCCACGCCGGCGCTTCTTGCCACCGCCGCGACGACGCCTAGGCTCCTGCGGCGGGCGGTACTCATCAAATTCGCTCACTTGCGGCCTCCCAACATGAATGCCCCGGCCACTGCCAGCGCCATTCCTCCGATAGCTTTCGCTGCGGTCTTGTACATCTGCGGCAAATCCGCCGTGGGCACGCGCGGATCCGGCGGCAGCCCGTAGACCTCCGGGGAATCGAGCAACAGGAAAATAGAACCCGTTCCACCGACCCCATCCTGGGAATTGGCGCCGTAGAGACGAGCCTCTGTCAGCCCTTGCTCGTGGAGGACACGGACTCGCTCCTGCGCAGCAGCGAGCATCTCCTCGTAAGGTCCAAACTGGATAGAATCCGTCGGGCAGGTCTTAGCGCAAGCAGGCTGTTCACCAATCTTGAGCCGGTCATAACACATGGTGCACTTCTGAGCTACACCCAAATTTTTGATCGGCATGGCCTGTCCCGGCGTATGGTCTGGACCTTGCGGCTTAAGCTGCTTCAGCTTTGCCAGCACGTTCACACCCGCGTGGTCAGGCACCTCGTAATCCACGGTGGCGGTCTTGTCCGCCTTCAGCGTCACGCCGCCGTCATCGCGGCGCTCAATGACGCCGAAAGGACACCCAGCAACGCAGGTCCCGCAGCCATTGCACACATCATCTTGCACCACAACGGTGCCGAATTCGGAACGAAAGAGCGCGCCCGTCGGGCACACGTCCAAGCATCCAGCATTGGTGCAGTGCTTGCACACATCGGAGGACATGAGCCAGCGAAAATCATCGGTATCTGGGATGACGCTTGGCGCGGAGACTGTGGGCAGACCCAGTGAGACGAGCTTGCGCCCATCCTCGCGCGCCTGCTCAATACGCTCATTGCTTTGCTCAATGAAAGTCACGTGCCGCCAGGTATTGGCACCCAGCGAGCCTGTGTTGTCATAGGAATTGCCGGTGACCGCATAGCCTTCCACCGGGTTGCGGTTCCATTCTTTACAGGCCACCTCGCAAGCCTTGCAGCCGATGCATACCGAGGTATCGGTAAAGAACGCCATGCGCTGATAGGACTCATAGCCGTGTTTATCAGCCTTTTCGGTGAAAAGATTAGCCATTAGTCCTCCTTAGCCTTCTTTGCCTTCATAGTCCGCCACATTGCCTGCGGTGGCGTCATCGCCGGTGTTCTCCTCAGAAGCATCGCTCTTCGTGCTAAAAGCATCTGAGACGTCCAGGATCCGGTTGCCCGAGTCAACGGTAAGGTGCGCCCGCTCTTGGTACTCGCGCAAGAGTTGCACTCGTGCCTCGCCCCGCGGGCGCCGGCCCGGCTGAATATCGCAGGCGCCCACCTTTGAGTTCTGGATAAACACGTTCGGCTCCAAGGTCAGGCCCAACAGATCGTTGGCACCATCGCCGGCCACCTCGGTGGTCTCTGATTCTCCGTAGTGGAAGGGCAGGCCAATCTGGTGGAAGTCCTCACCATTGATGGTGAGCATCTCCATGCGGTCCGTCACCAAAACCTGCGCCTCTATGACACCACGCGGCGACACAATAGTGGCCCACTCGCCGTTGACAAGTCCACGCTTGGCGGCCAGTTCCTTGTCCACCTCGCAGAACAAGCCCGGCTGCAGCTCCGCCAAGTAAGGCAAGCGGCGCGACATCGCACCGGAGGTGTACATCTCCGTCAGACGGTAGGTAGAGAAGACAAACGGGAAGACCTCAGCACCGCGCTCCCCTGGCTCGGGGCGGGAAAGGTTATCCGCGCGCTTGATAGTCAACCGCGTCGGCGATTGCTGCTGCTTGTACAGCGCATTCTGCACCGGCGATTCCTGCGGCTCGTAGTGAGTCGGCAGCGGGCCGTCGGACAGCCCCTTCGGGGCAAACAGCCAACCCAGGCCATCCGGCTGCATGATGAAGGGATCATCGCCGTCGAGGGCGTCGGGGCCGACGGCGTCGACAGGCGCGACATAGTCCGGGCGCTTCGTCACCGGGAAGTCCGGGACATCGTCACCAACCCACTTGCCCTGGTCCTCATCCCACCAGATGTACTTCTTGCGCTCCGACCACGGAGTGCCATCCGGCTTGGCGGAGGCGCGATTGTACAGGATGCGTCGGTTAGCCGGCCATACCCACCCCCACTCGAGTGCTACTTCGTTCTGCTCAGACCCCGGAACCTTCTTCGCGGCATGGTTGATGCCGTCCTTATACACGCCGGTGTAAATCCAGCAGCCGCCGGAGGTAGAACCGTCGGCGCGCATCTCGGTGAAACTCGGCAACAATTGGCCCTTCTTTGGCCCATCGAGGTAGTAGCCGTTGATCTCACGCAAAATCTCATCTGAGCTGGGATCCCCGTGTTCATCCTCGGTGTAATCCCACGTCACGGACTTAATCGGCAGGTCGCGCGGGTCGGTCGAATCCGCCAAGCGCTCCCTAATCTTCTTGCCCAAGTGGTAGAAGAACCACGCCTCGCTGCGGGCCTGGCCCGGCGGCGGAGTCGCCTGGAAGCGCCATTGCACCATGCGTTGGGTCTGGGTAAATGTTCCGGACTTCTCCACGTGCGTTGCCGCAGGCATGAGGAATACCTCGGTAGCGATCTCCTCGGTCTTGAGCTCGCCGTTCTTGACTTCCGGCGAATCCTTCCAGAAACTTGCCGTTTCAATCTCTTGGAAATCGCGGACAACCAACCACTTCAGCGAGGCCAGTCCGCGGCGCTGCATACCACCGTTGGACTGCGCCACCGCTGGGTTCTGACCGAAGACAAAGTAGCCCTCCACTTCCTTGCGCAGCATGGCCAGCAATGTCTCATAGGTCGAGTGCGCGCCGGACAGGCGCGGCATAAGGTCAAAGCCCCAATTATTCTCCTTGGTAGCGGCGTCGCCCCAATAGGACTTCATGAGCGAGACCGCGTAGTTCTCACCCAACTGCCAGAAGCCCTTCTGGTCTTCCTGCCGGAAGGAATCCAGGTAATCCGCCCAGGTCTCCTGATCCACGTGTGGCATGGGCAGGTAGCCCGGAAGCGAGTTGAAGAGAGTCGGAATATCAGTCGAGCCTTGAATCGAGGCATGCCCGCGCAAGGCCATGATGCCCGAGCCAGGGCGGCCCACATTGCCCATGAGCAGCTGCAGAATCGCCGCGGTTCGGATGAACTGTGCGCCCAGGGTGTGCTGGGTAAAGCCCAGCGCGTAGGCGAAGCACGTGGTGCGCTCCGGGGTGGAGTTCTGCGCAATCGAGTCTGCCAAGTAGTAGAAGTCCTCCGGCGCAATGCCACAGGTCTCCTCCACCATCTCCGGGGTGTAGCGCGAGTAGTGGCGTTTGAGGATCTGGAAGACCGTGTTTGGATCCTCCAGCGTCATGTCCTTCTCCACGTTCCACGAGGAGCCCTCAGGCTTTTTCACGTACTGCCACGAGTCCGTGACGTACTTGCCCTTCTTCGCGTCGTACCCGGAGAACAGGCCTTCCAGGTCCTCGGTGTCTTGGAAATCCGGCGAGATGATCGACGCCGCGTTGGTGTAATTCACCACGTAATCGTGGAAATACAGGTCATTATCCAGAACGTACTTGATAATGGCGCCGAGCAGCACCACGTCCGTGCCACCGCGAATGCCGATGTGGCGGTTCGCAAAGGCAGACGTACGCGTGTAGCGCGGATCCACGTGGATAATGCGCGCACCACGCTTCTTGGCTTCGACGACCCACTGGAAACCCACGGGGTGGCATTCGGCCATATTAGAACCCTCGATGACGATGCAATCCGCATTCGCCATATCCTGCAGCGGTTGGGTCGCGCCGCCGCGGCCAAACGATGTTCCTAGACTAGGAACAGTGGCGGAGTGTCATATGCGCGCCTGGTTCTCTACCTGAATAGCACCAGTCGCGGTAAACAGTTTCTTAATGAGGTAGTTCTCCTCATTATCTAGCGTCGCGCCACCCAGACCGGCGATGCCCATGGTGCGGTTGAGACGACGCCCGTGCTTATCGACGCCCTCCCAATGCCTCGCGCGTGCCTCCACAAAACGGTCCGCGATCATATCCATCGCGGTTTCTTCGTCGAGCTCCTGCCATTCAGTGGCATAGGGCGCTCGGTACTTGATCGTGGTGATGCGGGTCGAGGAGTTAATGAGTTGCTCAGAAGCAGAGCCCTTGGGGCAGAGGCGGCCGCGGGAGATCGGGGAATCCGGATCACCCTCGATTTGGATGACCTTGTCATCCTTCACGTAGACGCGCTGGGAGCAGCCCACTGCGCAGTAGGGGCAGACCGACTGCACGACGCGATCCGCATCGACGGTGCGTCCCTGCAGGTCCTCACTCTTAGCTGACTGCGTAGACAGGTCGCGGCCGAAGGCATCCTTGTTGCGGATTTGGCGTACGACGGGCCAGTTCAGTGGGCTAAAACGTGACATGACTTAAACCTACTGCTTCGCCACCATGTTTTCCACCCTGTTCATGACAGCAAAAATTGAAAAGGAACTAAAACGACAGCAGGCCGGAGCTTTGCAGCTCCAGCCTCTTAGCCCTTAACCGAGATTACTTGCGGGTCTCGGTGATGCCGTCGGTATCGATCTGCTCCTTGCGCAGATCCTCGGTGTGGGTCTCGGTGTCCTTGATGGTTTCCTTGGAGAGGTTAACCTTCTCCACCGGGACGGTCTTCTTCTCTACGTTCACACGCTCTTCATGCAGGGTGACGGAGGCTTCTTCTGCTCCGTTATCGCCAATGGTGCCGGTGTAGTTGGCAGCGTCAGCCTCAGAAATCGGGGTGCGCTCGACGCGAACCTCTTCGCGCTCGACCGGAACCTCAACAGTCTCAGTATCGGTCACGACGTACTTGCGCAGGCGAGCCTCACCAGTGGCCACGCGCTCCTTGTTGACGTCTAGGCGCTCCTCGGAGCGGATAACTTCACCTTCGTTGTTGGAGACGCCGTTACCGGTAGCAGTAGCGCGGTCAGTGTCAATACGGTCGGTAGCAGCGGTCTCATCCTTAGCGTGCGCACCTGCTCCAGCGCCGGCAACGCCAGCACCGGCAGCACCAGCGCGCTCATCACGCTCGTCACGGTAGGTGGTGACATCCTGTGCGTTCTCGAGGTTGTAGTGCTTGAAGATGTCCGCCTGTGCCTCAGGAGTCAGCGGCTTATCGGAGTCAAAGTCCGGTGCGTTCTCGATGCGGTCCTTGGAGAAGGCCAGCTTGAGCTCTTCACCGGTGAAATCGTGACCACGGAGCGGAACCAAGCTGGAGCTCATGCCGAACAGGCCGTGGTTGACCTCAACGAAGGTCGGCTGACCGGACTGCTCGTCGACGAAGACCTCCTTGACAGAGCCCAGCTTGTCGCCGGTCTTGTCGTATGCGGTTGCGTTAAACAGATCCTTGATATTCTTACCCATTATTTCTCTAAACCTTTCTATATTTGGTCTATATGAAACTGGCAAACCACAGATCTCAACATCACCCCCATATACCATAAGAAGTGGGGGGCGATTTGCTATTTCGTTTGCGCTGTCACCCACCATACGGACAAATACACAATGTGCCACCGCTGTAGCCCATCCCATTGCAAAAATCGCGCTTTGCCGCAGGCCACATTGGCTATAACGATTAGATTACGAGATTATTTACGCACCTCACAAGCCATTAGAACGACGGCGCCCTCCCCCGACCCACGCCCAGACCAAAACACAAAGACATCAACCTGCACCCGCAAACAGCACCCAACAACAATCCTCTATACAATTCTTTACGTTACCCACAGGGACAGCCAATAAACGTTAACTACCCCCACCCCGTTCGGCACATTCCTTAATTGGTCTACATTCCCAATCATCACAACTCCACCATTGAGTATCCTGAACATCATGAACCAGACGAAACACTTCGAACTCAAAGTCCCGGGCGGCAAACTACTCGTCGTAGATCTTGATATTGACACCCACAGCACCGTTACCGCAGCCAAGGTCTCCGGCGATTTCTTTCTTGAGCCTGAGGAGGCCTACGAGACACTAGCCCCAGCACTGGTTGGCATCACTACCGCCACAAGTACCGAGGACGTCCAGTCCCGGCTCGATGCCGCGCTTGCGCGAATCGACTCACCCGTGGCTCTCCATGGTTTTGACACCCACCACCTAGCCGTCACAGTTAGACGTGCACTGTCCGGCGGTACCGATTTCACCGACCACAACTGGGAGATCCTGCGCCCAGGAGTTCTCCCAACCCCAGTCAACGTCGCCCTCGATGAGGTCCTCCTCAACGAAGTCGCGGAAGGAAAACGCGGCCCTACGCTCCGCTTCTGGGAGTGGGAAGACCGCGCCGTGGTCTTCGGCTCCTACCAGTCTTATTCCAATGAGTTGGACCAGGAGGGCGTCGACAAGCACAGCATTGTTCCAGTGCGCCGAATCTCCGGTGGTGGCGCAATGTTCATGGAGGGCGGCAACTGCGTAACCTATTCCCTGTACGCCCCAGACTCGCTCGTAGCCGGTTATTCCTACGAGGCTAGCTACGAGTATCTGGACCAATGGGTTCTCGCGGCGCTCGGAAAGCTTGGTGTCAACGCCTGGTACGTGCCGATTAATGACATCACGTCGGACGGCGGAAAGATTGGCGGTGCCGCCCAAAAGCGCCGCAAGAGCGCGGTGCTCCACCACACCACGATGAGCTATGACATCGATGCAGACAAGATGATGGAGGTCTTGCGCATCGGCAAGGTCAAGGTCTCTTCCAAGGGCCTAGCCAGCGCAAAGAAGCGCGTGGACCCGCTGCGCCGCCAAACCGGCGTGCCGCGCGAGGAAATCATCGAGACTATGGCTACCGAGTTTGCCACCCGCTATGGCGCCGTCGACGCCGAGCTTTCCGACGACACACTCGCCGCCGCCCGCCACCTCGTCGACACCAAGTTCCTCAACGACGAGTGGACCAAGCGCATCCCATAATTTGCGGGGGAATTTCTGGGCAGCGTACGGTGTTACATGTTCTAATGAACCGACCGGTATGACTTTACCGAACCAAATGGTCCATTTCTATACAACACTGTCTAGAAGGAAAATCTCGTGTCCGACACTTCCTCCCGCGCATCCTCGCGCACGCTGCCCTCGTGGGCCACCGGCTTTGGCGCCCAGGTCATCGCCGGCCTCATTATCGGCCTTATTCTCGGATTCATCGCTTCCGGCATGGAGTCCTCGTGGCTCTCCGATACCTTGTCCGGCGTCGGCGGCGCGTACGTCCAATTGCTCAAAGTGATGGTCCCGCCGCTCATCTTCGCGGCTGTCGTCACCTCGGTTGCCAACCTACGCAAGGTGGCTAACGCCGCCTCGCTGGCAATCTCCACTCTTGTATGGTTCGCCATTACGGCCTTCTTCTCCGTCTTGGCTGGCATTCTCGTCGCCCTCGTGATGAAGCCAGGCGTAGGCACGACTGTCGACGCCTCCACCGCCGCCGATCCCTCCAACGTTGGCTCCTGGACCGCATTCCTCCAGCAACTCGTCCCCGCCAACTTCTTTGGACTCAAAGCTTCGCTTAGCGACGGCGAAGTCTCCCTCAGCTTCGGCGCCCTTCAGCTCCTTGTCATTTCCTTGGCCTTGGGCATCGCTGCGGTCAAGGCTGGCAAAGCAGCCGATCCCTTCCTGCGCTTTACCGAGTCCTTCCTCAAGGTTATCCAGGTGGTCCTCTGGTGGATCATTCACCTCGCCCCGATTGGCACCGCCGCCCTCATCGGCAAAGCCGTGTCCACCTATGGCTGGGATGCGCTGAGCTCCTTAGGCAAGTTCGTCCTCGCGATGTATGTCGGACTCGCCCTTGTCATTGTTGTGGTCTACCCTGCCGTCCTTGCTTTCAACCGCATTCCAATCATCGGCTTCTACAAGCGCGTATGGCCAGTATTCTCCCTCGGCTTCGTCACCCGTTCCTCCATGGGAGTCATGCCGGTTACCCAGCGCTTTACGGAGAGGGCCATGGGTGTGCCTCGCGAATACGCCTCCTTCGCCATCCCGCTCGGCGCTACCACGAAGATGGACGGCTGCGCCTCCGTTTACCCGGCTATCGCCGCCATCTTCATCGCTCAGTTCTACGGAATTGACCTTTCTCCGACCCAATACCTTCTCATCATCTTCGTTTCCGTCATTGGCTCCGCAGCTACTGCCGGCACGACAGGCGCCACCGTCATGTTGACACTGACGCTCTCCACGCTGGGCCTCCCGCTGGCAGGCGTCGGCCTCTTGCTCGCCATCGAGCCCATCATTGATATGGGCCGCACCGCCGTCAATGTCACCGGTCAGGCACTGTGTGCCACGATCGTAGCCAAGCGCGCCGGCATCCAAGACCAAGCAACCTGGGATGCTGCCGAGGGTGGCGTCAATGACATCATGAACGCTGATGAGAACGAACGGGACAGCGTGAACGTTTAGGAACATAAGTGACGTGGAACACATATAGTTTCTGTACGGTGGAAGCTATGTCCACGTCAACCCAAGCACCACCAGACCCCGATTCCACACAACACCGCAGCGCCATCAAGGCCTCCTTCATAGGAACCTTCATCGAATGGTTCGACTATGCGGCCTACATTTATATGTCGGCCATTATCTCCCGAGTCTTCTTTCCGGAGATGGAAGGGCGCCGCGCGCTCATCATGACATTCGCACTCTTTGCGCTTTCCTTCCTCGTCCGCCCGCTCGGCGGAATTGTGTGGGGACACTTTGGTGACAAACACGGACGAATTCAAACCCTGACGGTATCGATCACGATGATGTCGCTGGCGACAGCCGTGATTGGCTTCCTCCCCAGCTACGAAGCAATCGGATTCGCCGCCACCCTGCTACTTCTGCTTTCGCGCATGGTCCAAGGTTTCTCCGCGGCTGGCGAATATGCCGGGGCAGCCACGCACCTCGCAGAAATCGCTCCGACGCATAAGCGGGGTATCTACGCCGCAATCGTGCCTTCCGCCACAGCATCCGGCCTGCTACTGGGCTCCCTCATCGCAGCACTACTCACCGGCGTGCTTGACGACGATGCCCTCATCTCCTGGGGTTGGCGCGTCCCCTTCCTCATCGCACTACCCCTGGGCCTTTACGGCCTGTGGATTCGCCGCAACGCCGATGAGTCTTCCCGCTTTGAGAATCAAGATGACACGGAGGAATCCCCTCTTCGCGAGGTCATCAAATATCCCAAGGCCCTGGCAATTGCCTTCTCGGGCGCAGTTCTCAACGCCATTGGTTTCTATGTCATCCTGACTTACCTGCCGACCTACCTCTCCCAGGAGCTGGGCATGGCGGAAACACCTGCCTTCATAGCGTCCTCCGTCGCTTCCGCGTTCTATGTCGGCTTCGCGCTTCTCACCGGCCTGCTTTCGGACCGCCTGGGACGCCGCGCCACCATGCTGTGCGCTGCGCTTTTCATGGGGCTCTTCATCGTCCCTGCCTTCATGCTTCTCGACGGAGCTGGGATTCTCCTGGTCATCATCATCCAGGTGTGCCTCGGCGGCGTGCTTGCGCTTAACGACGGCGTCCTCCCCTCCTTCCTCTCCGAACAGTTCCCCACCCATGTTCGCCTTTCCGGCTTTGCACTCACTTTCAACACAGCTAACGCTGTCTTCGGCGGCACGGCGCCCATAATCGCCACCTGGCTTATTGACAAAACAGACAACCAACTCGCCCCGGCGTATTACCTTGTTGCCGCAGCAATCATCACCGGCGGAGGCGTTCTCTTCGCCTCCAAGCGGAATCGCCTAAAAGAGATCTAACCCACCGCCTCACTCTCCCCCTCCTGGTAGTAACTTCCATCAACGACCCACACTTGAGCTTCAGCGGCAGCGTCAATCGCCCGACCGCTGGCGATCCGAATTGTCGTTTCAGACGACGAGCAGGGCCGCACGAATTGACTTCCGGCCTGATGCCGCTGTACCAACCTGTCCTGATAGGCGGGCGCCTCGTTTGCCAGAAGATGGGCAAGGTTCCCTCTCCCCCTTGCTTTTTGGGAGTCCTCGGCCAGCTACGGGATCGTGCCTGGCCGGTCCTCGGTCGAGTTGTTGTCCGGAGTTGGTGTGCAGCAGTCGGGTTCCCCGCTTTGCCCGGGGCCCTCGCCTGTGGGCGGCGTTCCCTGTCTGATGCGCAGTCTCCTGCGCCGGTTGAGGGCGGCCAATGCCGATGCGAGCACCACGGCTGCGGCGAGGGCTGCGATCAGGGTGCTGTTGTCGCTGATCCAGGCGCTGGCGGCGGCTGACCATACGGCGAGGCTGTTGGCCTGTGCGGTTCCGCCGGTGGCGGCGGGATACCAATACCAGCTGAGGTAGGCGCCGGTTATGGTGAGGATGAAGGCGGCGATGCGGTTGCTGTGCTTGGCCAAGCCGGTGATTCTTCGCCCGAGGGCGGCCCCGGCGATGGCCGTGCCTGCCGAAACGAGCATCAGGACAGTGGCCGAGCCTGCGGCGTAGGCGGCGAAGACCGCGAGCAGCCCGGCGTAGCTGGCGACGGCCTGGGCTTGGGCGATCACGGCCAGGAGCACCCCGAGGGTGCAGCCGAGGGATGCTGCGGCGTATCCGATCCCGAAGGCCACCATGCGCCCGGTTTTGTGACCTGCCCCTGCGGCTTCTTGTGTGCGGGGTTTCGTGGCCCAGGCCGGCAGACGGAGCCGTGGTGTGAGTCCGGTGAGCATGGCCAGGCCCAGCAGGAGAAGGATCACCCCGGTGGCCATTCCCAGCCAGGGCGCTGCGCTGATCAGGGTCCTGGCGCCCGCGCTGACGATCAGCCCGAAGGCTGCCAGGGTCCCGGCGAAGCCGAGGCTGAGCGCGAGCCCGGCCCGGAGCCCGTGGGCCAGACGCAGCGCGAGCGGGCGCGTCCGGGCGTCCCCGATGGTCTGGGCTATCCAGGCGGGCAGGAGGGCGAAACCGCAGGGATTGACCGGGGCAATCATTCCAGCGGCGAAGGCCAGGGCAAGCAGGGCTGTCATTGGGCACCGGCCTTGGTGAGTTCTTCTTGGATCTTTTCCGCAGACGGGTCGGTGGCCCGGAAGGTAACGTCGCCCTTCGCGTCGACCACCACCAGGGTGCTTATGGAGGTGACCTTGTACCGGGTGGTCAGTGTGGCCTCGGTGTCGATGACGGCAGGGAGCTCAGGGGCCTTGATGTAATCGCGGAATCCGTTGATGGTCTCCTTCGGTTCTCGGGGGTCCACGTCCACCAGGAGGTAGTCGGCCGAGCTTCCCAGGGCCGTGGAGGCCTTGTTCAGGGAATCGGCCCCTTCCGCACACTCACCGCATCCGGCAGAGAAGAAGAACAGTGCTGCGGGCTTACCGTCCGGGATGGTCCGGGTAGTGCCGTCAATGTCGGAGACCGTAACAGCAACGGCACCGGCCGCGTCGGGCGACGAACCGCCTGGCGCGGCCGACGGGCCGCCCGGTGAGCTGGCGCAGGCGGTTGTCAGTGCCATGACCGCTGCCAGAAACAGGGCGGAGGCGAGGTGCCTGGGCCGGGGAACGGACAGAGAACGGCGGGATCTCGGGTATGTCATGGTGTCTGGTGGTTCCTTCCAGGAATGGGGATGGGGACTCAGGCGGTGCCGTGGTCGGTGCGGTGGTGCTCGGGGACAACAGATAGGTGAGGGCCTGGTCGGTGGCGGTCAGGGCATTCCTTTGCTTCGGTAGTGGGGGCTGGAGCTCAGGCGCAGCAGGAGAGCTCGGAGACGTCGGTGGTGAAGGCCTTGGCGGCGATCCTGATGCCCTCGGCCATCGTCAGGTAGGGGCTCCAGGCGGCGGCGACCTGC
Source organism: Corynebacterium sp. HMSC069E04 (assembly GCF_001813175.1). Classification (NCBI taxonomy): domain Bacteria; kingdom Bacillati; phylum Actinomycetota; class Actinomycetes; order Mycobacteriales; family Corynebacteriaceae; genus Corynebacterium; species Corynebacterium sp. HMSC069E04. The sequence continues at coordinate 19,730 of NZ_KV811691.1, forward strand.
GCGGTGGTCATGCCCGCTTCGAGGATGTAGACGCCGGCGGCGGCGATTTCCCCGGCGTCCTTGGCCACCGCGGAGAGGCCCAGGATCCGTCCGGTGTCGCGGTCCGCGACAACCTTGATGAAGCCGCGGGTGTCGCGGTTGACCACGGCTCGCGGCACGTACTCCAGGGGGAGGACCCGGCACTCGCAGCTGATCCCGGCGGCGACAGCTTCCTTTTCCGTCATCCCGACCGCCCCGATGGCGGGACTGGTGAAGGTGACCCGGGGCAGGTGCCGGTAGTCGACCTCGGCCAGGGCATCGGTGAACGCATTGTCCACGGCCAAGGCGCCGTGGGCCGCTGCGACGTAAACGAACTCCCGATGGCCGGTCGCGTCCCCGGCGGCCCAAACCCGCGGGTTGGACGTGGCCAGGCGGGAATCGACCACGATCTCGCCGGATGCGCCGGTCTTCACCCCGACGGCGTCAAGGTCCAGTCCCTCGGTCACCGGGCGGCGGCCCAGTGCCACGAGGATGCGGGAAGCGCGGAACACCTCCTCGCCCCCGGCCACGTTTGCCGTCACCGAGACCCCGTCCGGGCCGGAGGCCACGGAGTCGGCCATGGCCCGCCGGACCACCCGGATCCCCTCGTCGGTGAACACCCCCGCCAACGCCTTGGATGCCTCCGGTTCCTCCTGCGAGGCCAACCGGGAACGGACCAGCATGGTCACCCGGGAGCCCAGCCGGGAGAAAAGCTGTGCCATCTCCAGGGCAACATAGCCTCCGCCCAGGATCAGCATTGATTCGGGCACCTCGTCCAGTTCCATCGCCGTCGTCGAGGTCAGGTACCCGGCCTCGGCCAGTCCGGGAACGGGCGGCACGTAGGGTGCGGAGCCAGTGGCCACGAGGTAGTGCCCGGCCTCGATCGTTCTCACTGCACCATCCGGGGAGATCACCCGGAGCAGCGGTGCGTCCTGGGTTCCGGTGAACGACGCGTCCCCCGAGATCATCGTCCACCCGTAGTCCGCGGCCAGATCGACGTACTTCTCCGTGCGCATGCTTTCAACCAGCGCGGCCTTGCCCTGAATCAGGGCCGGCATGTCCACCGGGCCCGCCGAGGCCGCCACCCCAGGGAAGCGGGCCGAATCCAACGCCACGTGGCGGGCCTCCGCGGCAGCCAGGAGCGCCTTCGACGGGACGCAGCCCGTGTTCACGCATGTCCCGCCCACGGTGCCGCGCTCCACCATCACGACGCGCTTGCCCAGTCCGGTGGCCCGGATCGCGGCCGCAAACGCTCCGCCGCCGGAACCAATAATCGCCAGATCGAACTTTTCGTTTGTCATTCCAGATGTCTCTTCCCTGTGGTTCAAAAGTTCCTATGGAACCATTGTGAACCTTCCAGTACAATGGAAGGTCAAGTGTGGTGGCCATTGGAAGGGGAATCGGCGAACATGAGGATCGGACAGCTTGCGGAAGCAACCGGAACCACGACCAAGACCCTGCGGTTCTACGAGGAGTCGGGGCTGCTCCCTCCGGCCGAGCGATTGGCCTCCGGCTATCGGGACTACGCCGAGGATGCCGTGGGTCGGGTCGGGTTCATCCACCGGGGCCAGGCCGCGGGCCTCACCCTCGCCCAGATCCGCCAGATCCTCGACATCCGCGACGGCGGCCAGGCGCCCTGCGAGCACGTGCGCGACCTGCTTGACGTGCGCCTCGCTGAGATCGAGCAGCAGATCGCGCAGCTCTCCGTGCTGCGCGACACTATCGCGGACCTCAGACAGGACGCCGCACACCCGGACCCTGAAACGTGCAGCACCGATCAAGTGTGTAGGTACTTGTAATCCAATTGGGCACACCTCCTTAGCAACCACGCTATGCGAGAGTTGCAGCTCGACGAGAGCCAGGATGACAGGATTAACCGCCAGGAGCTATCTATAAATAGGGACTATTTCTTACCTGGAAGTAACATTTTGGCGGTTGAGGATAATACCTTTGGTGCATTTTGAGCCAAAGTAAAAATAGTCCCCTACGGGAAGACGGAAATAAGACCAGTTCCCGGTGGACAAGAACAGTCTTCGCGAGCAGGTAGTTGGTGGGCCCTTGCGTTCATAATTCTGTGCACCATCACCACCATGATCGACAGGCGAAAACCAGGTTCTTCGGGTGGGTTGGCCCGCCTTCGGCCCAGTTGTGTCGGTGATCCAACTGGCTGAGAAAAGCAGGCTCGCCGCATCCGCCGACCCGGCAGGTACCGTCGCGTCCTTCGACAAGTTTGCGCATGATGATTCCTGGTTGGTAGCCGTCGGCTTCTTTTATCTCTTCGGTTAAATCCCGCGTCTTGTCATGTGGCATGGGTTCAGCTCGCCAGCCGAAGCCTTCGATAAAGGTCGGTGCGTTATCAATATCGCGGGCTTGGTAGGTGTGGAGCACCACCGTAGCTGGT
>NZ_KV811691.1:22248-22787 GCF_001813175.1 Corynebacterium sp. HMSC069E04
GCATCCGCCGACCCGGCAGGTACCGTCGCGGCCTTCGACAAGTTTGCGCATAATCAGGCCGGGTTGGTAGCCGTCGGCTTCGGCGACCTCACCGGTTAAATCTCGCACCTTGTCATGTGGCATGGGCTCAGCCCGCCAGCCGAAGCCTTCAATAAAGGTCGGTGCATCCTCAATATCGCAGGCCTGGTAGGTGTGGAGCACCACCGTAGCTGGTGGCTTTATTTCACCGGAAAGCAGTTTGATGACCCCTTATCCTTCGACCAACGACAACGCGTGCTAAACCCCGACATTAGGCATATTCTTTATGAATGAGTTATGGCAAAAATACACCTAGCGAAGAAAGCACGCCAAAAGACGCTTCTCCGAAAGAACAAGATGCACTAGATAGGGATCCCTCTATAGAGAAGCATACCGAACAGGAAAAAGAGGTCACCCAAAGCACAAGTTCTGCTTCGCCTGCCCGCTTCGAATGGCTCCGCGACTTTTGGAGAGGGATCCCTAATAAGCAAGGGTGAAGTGCCCCGAGTTTTGTTCCTAGG
>NZ_KV811692.1:0-319 GCF_001813175.1 Corynebacterium sp. HMSC069E04
AAACGCGGTGTAGGCGAATCCTGACAGGGTACGAACGTAGGTAATGTCGGCAACCCACAACCTTTCTGGTGCTTGTGCACGGAAGTTTCGCTGCACTAGGTCCGGGCGATGATCCGGTGTCTTCGGGCTAGTCGTTGTCACGGGGGTTCGTCCGCGTCTGCGGCCGCAAACACCTGCTAACTTCATTAATCGAGCGGTCTTATCGCGGCCGATATGAAAACCTTCACGGTTCATAGCGTGCCACATTTTGCGGATACCGTAAACCGAGAAATTCTGCGCATGCACACGCTGTATCTCTGGGATGAGAAGGCTATCGCTT
>NZ_KV811693.1:0-755 GCF_001813175.1 Corynebacterium sp. HMSC069E04
CCGCAGGTCAGCGCGTACAGATGGGTGTACTCTATCGGACTTTTATACTATGGTTCGGGGTCTTCCTCCTTAGTGAAAGTCGCACCTAAATCTTGTAAGCGTTGTTTCTGTTGTGGAGTCAACGCCAAGTTATCCTCTGGAAGAATGGTCTCGTGCAAAGTTGCAGTTTCAAGAATTGAAAGGTCTGTAGGAGTTCCCGATAGGTCCGCGTTGCTTAGATCCGCACCACGCAAATCGGCACCCCCTAATTGTGCTAGTTCAAGGATTGCACCTTGTAGATTCGCGTTTCTTAGATTCGCGCCGTCAAACTTCGCCTCTATTAAAACTGCGTTGCTTAAGTCTGCCCCTTCGAGGTTTGCTCCACTAAAGTTTGCACAATTAAGCCAAAGACCACTCAAATTTTGTTCCTTTAGGTCAAAGTCTTTAAAAGGAAGTTCAGGAATAGAAGGGTCTGGTTTATCTGTGGAAGATTTCGTAGTGGGCGTACCAGGGGTAAATATGGTCCCGTCAGCTGTTAGACAATGGGGTGATAGGTTAGCTGACGTCGAAACTTGAGCCCGATCGCGAACGTATCGCAGATTTTCGAGTCGCTCTGCTGTAACTGCTTGAGTATTAGCAGCACGAATTGCTGTGTCTGCCTGGGTTCTAGAATCAGTAATTTGCGCCCATGCCAAAGAGGATCCCACCACTATGGAGGCAAGGACTGATATTCCAACGTCGCGGAGCCCTGAAGTGTCCCAGGTTTTGTTCCGTTT
>NZ_KV811694.1:0-1485 GCF_001813175.1 Corynebacterium sp. HMSC069E04
CGTGACGACAACAACTCGGACAAGAAGCCGGAGTCCCCGGTTGTCACGCCTGGTGAGAGCACCACGGTTCCGGCTGACGGTGGCGAGCACCCGGTTGGCAAGGTTGAGAACCCGAAGGGCGATGAGACGGGCAAGCTGGTCGATAAGGACGGCAATGAGATCCCGGGCTCTAAGGTTGAGATCGATGAGAATGGCAACGTTAAGGTGACGGTGCCGGAGGGCACTGATCCGCAGGATGGCAAGGTTGTCATCACTGATGGTGAGGGCAACCCAGTCGGTGAGATTGATGTCAAGATCGTTGATCCGGACACTGACGCAGGCAACAATGTTCCGAACTACGGTGATCGTAAGAACGTCGAGGCTGGTGCATCTGAGCAGTCTGATCCGTTTGAGGGTAAGACCGATGTTCCTGTGAAGGACGCAACGGGTAAGCCGTCTGAGGGCGCTGAGGATTGGACCTTTGACACTGCCAAGGATTCCGGTGTGGTCACGGCAACGGCTCCGACTTACGAGAAGGTCGGCGAGAAGATCGACTCTAAGCTGCCGGAGATTGATAGCAGCTGGGAGAAGTTCAAGGAGATCTTCACTCCGTATGTTCGTCCGTCGGTAGAGGTTGACTTCACCTACGAGGATGACTCTAAGAACTCGGCAACCGCTGGCTTCGACTTGGTTGGTAAGGACGGTAAGTCCTTGCTGGATCCGGACGGTGACTTCGATGGCGACGGCACCTCCAACAAGGAGGAAATCGAGAAGGGTACTAACCCTGCGGATGAGAACTCTAAGCCGGGTACGGAATCTGAGGGCCCGAGCATCGATAAGGGTTCGAAGATCGATGAGGTCCCGGCTGACGGTGAGTCCAAGAAGCTGGATGACAAGGTCAAGAACCCGACTGACGGTATGAATGGTGAGGTTATCGGCGAGGACGGCAACCCGATTAAGGATGCGACCGTTGAGATTGACCCGAACACCGGTGAGATCACGGTGACCGTCCCGAAGGGCACTGACCCGCAGGATGCGACCGTTGTTGTCAAGGACAAGGACAAGAACAAGGTCGGTGAGATTGACATCAAGATCACCGAGCCGGAAGGCAACGGCTCTTCCGACGGGTCCGGTTCCTCTGACCTGTCTTCGAAGCCGAACCAGCGTTGCATTAACACTGGTTTGGGTGTTGGTATCCCGCTGCTGTTCCTGATTCCGGTTGGTCTGGCTTCCCAGATGAACATTCCGGGTCTGTCGGACTTTGTTGCTCCGATTAACAAGCAGATTCGGGATCTGAATACTCAGCTGCAGAAGCAGGCTGGTGTGTTCAACGGTCCGCTGGCTGGCAAGATGGCTGGCATCGATGCGCAGCTGAAGCGTTTCGGTGTTGACCACCAGCAGGCTGCTGGCGCTGTGGCTCTGATTGCTGCTGGTGCTCTGGCTATCGGCCTTATCGCAGATGCTTGTGCGCCGGGTGCAGGTTCCTCTAACGGTTCCTCCAAGTAA
>NZ_KV811694.1:1748-5180 GCF_001813175.1 Corynebacterium sp. HMSC069E04
GCAGGTTCCTCTAACGGTTCCTCCAAGTAAGAGAGACACTGACGCATACCGAGGGCCAGTCGGCCCAAAGTGGCCGGCTGCCATATAGAAGGTCAGTCTAAAGACCAGGCCCCCTTTTCCACCGTTTCCCTGCGGTGGGGAGGGGGTCTCGGTGATCCTAGGGTTCGGGGCGGGGGCACTGGGCAGCCGGTGCCCGGTAGGAGTGGGATGGTGGGAATAGGGGGACGTCGCCAAGCAATGCAGTGCTAAAAGTATGCGATAATTCGAGAATGACTACCGTAGGCGACATCGCAGGCCAGATCGGAACCCCTCTGACAGGAAACGCCACCAAGGTGCTGCTCTTGGGAGCGGGTGAGCTGGGCAAGCAGTTGGTAATTGCCTTTCAGAACTTAGGGCTTGAGGTTCACGCCGTGGACCGCTACGCAGGAGCACCCGCGCAGCAGCTTGCGCACTTTAGCTACATTGCAGACATTAGGGACCCGTACAAGGTGTGGGAGCTGACTGAGAAGATCAAGCCAGACTACGTGGTCCCAGAGGTGGAAACCGTCGCGGTGGAGGCGCTGAAGCGTATTGAAGAGTTCGGCACAACCGTCGTGCCCTCGGCGCGGGCGTGTGAGCTGACACAGTGTCGGGAGAGCGTGCGTGAGGTAGCTGAAAGCATCGGCCTGCCCGTCACTGCCTATCGCTTTGCTGAGTCCGCTGAGGAGCTGCAAGAGGCAGTGGGGGAGTTGGGGCTGCCGTGCATCGTGAAGCCGGATATTACGACCTCCGGGAAGGGCCACATCCTTCTTAAAGAAGAAGAGGACGTGGAGGAGGCCTGGGCCATGGTGCGCCACGTGTCCTCGGAGTATAAGCGCGTAGTGGTGGAGCGCTTCGTTGACTTTGATTATGAGGTCACGCTGCTTGCTGTGCGTTCCATCGACCCGGCTACGGGCAAGATGGCGACGTGGTTTAGTGAGCCCATTGGTCACCGCCACGAGAAGGGGGATCTGGTGGAGTCCTGGCAGCCGATGGCTATGAGTGAGGACGCGCTGGCGAACGCACGCTCCGTTGCGGCGCGTATCTCCAATGAATTGGGAGGGCGCGGTGTCTACGGCGTGGAGCTCTTCGTCGCGGGCGATGAGGTGTATTTCTCATCGGTATCGCCGCGTCCTTTGGATACCGCCATGCTGACTGGGTATACGCAGCGTTTCTCTGAGTTTGAGCTACATGTCCGCGCGATTCTGGGCTTCCCCATTGACGTGACATTGGTCAGCCCCGGTGCTGCGGTCATCTTGCACGCGGACGCAGAGCTTGATGATGTCTCCTACTCTGGCCTCGATGCTGCCCTTGCCTATGAGGAAACGGACGTGCGTTTGTTTGGTAAGCCGTGGGCTTATGCCGGCCGCCGCATGGGCATGGTGGCCACGACTGCCGAAGACGTTGAGACCGCCCGTGACAGGGCGGCGCTGGCGGCGGGAAAGATCACTGTCGGGCCGAATGCTGATAGAACCGTTCACGGTGACTCGCAGCCCGTGGAGCCGACCGCCACTGCCGTCTCCGATATTGAGGTCATTGAGGTCCCAGAACCGGTTGTCGACGTTGATCCGAAATTAACCCGCTCCGCCGATGGTTAAAGTAATAGTGACGTTTTAAGAAAGGGCGGAATGATGTCCCGGCCCCGCGGAGGAGTGGGGTGATGAACGGGGGAGCGATGGCCGTGCAATATGCGCGGCCACTTTGCGTATGCAAGGCGGCGCATCTGACGGGGGATGGTCCTTTTGTACCTGGGGTGGACAGTCGATTCCGCCTTCCCGGTAGGGGCTTAGAAGTGTGGTCGCAGTGAGCAATATCCCGAGTCAAAGCTTAATAAACCGTAAGTATAAAAATATGAGAAATTCTAACCTTAGTGACGTGTCAGCATTATCTCGAACGGATTGTCGATAAATGCCTAAAAGCGCGAGGCTAGAGCGCGTTTCACCAGCGGAATTGTTGATCTATGGATGCATAGGGGAAATTTATACAACAATCAACTGGCTTGCTGGCAGCTGTGAGTGGTGATATTCTCCTGTGTGGACTATAAGAGTTCGTGAGATTCTTAAGGAGAATCGCCGGTCAAGGTGTAAAAACCTGCGTCCAGATTTCAGATTGTTTCAGCGGAACATGACTGCTGTGCAGAAAAACTTGTAGACATTCACATCATTCGAAGAGGAAACGATGAGTAAATTAAGGAATATCTCCAGAGAGGGGTGGATGGTCTTTACTGCTATTTTCACAGCAATAGCAGTAATTGCAGCCATGGTCACCGTTCCCTGGGCGAAGGCCGGTGCGGCCGAGCCGACGGACTTTGAGCCGGATAACGCCCTAGGCGCCGAGCATGAGAAGGTGGGCGGCGATAGTTCTTGGGGCCCACTTGTGTGGGCGGGTGTTCCACCGGAAGGTAACACTGAGGCTAAAGGAAACCCTGCTAATAATGTTGGCTGGGCCTGGTGTATCGACTTGACTACCCCAGATCCTATGAAGGCGTCTGGCAGCTATACGCAGTCCTCTGCGGGTGCCTTGAAATTTGAAGATCCTAAGTATCAAGATGCTGCAATTGGTCTGGCAATTAAGCTTCGTGACGCTGCAGCTGCGGGCGATAAAAAGGCCGCAGCTAAGTACAGTACTTACTTGGCGGCAATTGTCTCTGACCCGTCGGGTAGGGACACAGCAATTAACATTATTAAAGGAAACCTTGGATATGGTGACCCTAATAATGTGATTCGCTTCCAGAACTTCGAAGGAAGCCCGGACGAGTTTACAGAGTTGACGGGCCTTCGAATCGTGAAGAATACTGCTACGAATTTGGATGACCAGTTCGAGGTGGATCCTTCGATTGAGATTCCGTCCCAGCCGGCGGATGCTTTTATTACGATTGTGGGACCTGACGGTGCGTGGCAGGTACGCACGGAACAAGGTCAGCGTGTGTTCCCACCGGATCAGCCAGGCCTGCCAGGCGACGAGGGGGAATCCAAGACCCCGTCGATCGAGACCAAGGCCGAGTTTGCTGAAGGATCGAAGAAGGTCGTCGTTAACGACGCGACTGTAATCGATACCGTTACCTATGAGAACCTGGTTCCGGGTAAGAAGTACACCCTTAAGGCAGAGCTGATCTCTAAGGCTGATGGGAAGACTGTTCTCGGTAAGGGCGAGAAGTCCTTTGTCCCGGATGCAGCAAACGGCTCTGAGCAGGTCGAGATCAAGGTTACGAACGCTGAACAGCCGGTTGAGGCTGCGGTTGTCTTTGAGGAGTTGACCTCTGTTGAGGTCGACGACAAGGGTAAGGACACTCCGGATGCGACTACGGAGAACCCGAACAAGATCGCTGAGCATAAGGACATCAACGACGGCGGGCAGACGGTGAACTCTGAGGATGAGCCGACCGAGCCGACCGAGCCGACTGAGCCGACCGAC
>NZ_KV811694.1:5280-5567 GCF_001813175.1 Corynebacterium sp. HMSC069E04
GACCCGACTGAACCGACTGAACCGACTGAGCCGACCGACCCGACTGAGCCGACTGAGCCTACGGAACCGACGGAACCGACGAAGCCCACGAAGCCCACGAAGCCAACTGAGCCGACGAAGCCTACCGACCCGACCGAGCCGACCGAGCCGACCGAGCCGACCGACCCGACGAAGCCAACTGAGCCGACGAAGCCCACGAAGCCAACCGACCCGACTGAACCAACGAAGCCGACCAAGCCCACAACTCCGCGAGTTCCGGGTGATGAGTCTGGTGAGCCGAAGATTTC
>NZ_KV811694.1:5667-16640 GCF_001813175.1 Corynebacterium sp. HMSC069E04
GCAGGTTCCTCTAACGGTTCCTCCAAGTAATCCGCACAGCGTAGGGACGTGTTCCCTTTAATAACACCGCTACGGGAGGTGCGTTAACCTCCCACCCAACTTGAGAGTTGATGAATCGGGGCATTGCTGCCGGGCTTTATAGCCCGGTGGCGTGGCCCGGCTCATGGCTCGATTTTGTTTGTTTAATAGTTCCGAAATACCATTTGTTATTTCTCATAGTCTTGGGTCTCTGCCGAAGCTTTTCCTTTCCTTAAGCTACCGGTGTAGAGGCTCATGGCCGCTGGCTTTTTGAAGCCGGTGAGCACGTACCCCGTCGCGTAGGTCAGAGGACGCGACGGGGTACTTTCGTTTTTCTTCTGAGAGTGCCTCCTGTTGGTGTTTCTCTTTTGTTTGAGGCAGAGGTAGATGTGCTCTTGTGAGGGACGTCTTGCTAAGCTGACAGTGCTTTTTTGAGCGTGCTTAGCTGGTGCTCTTTTGGTGCTGGCGGCTTCTAACTACACATTGTCACGGGTGCTTCCTTGTTTGCCTTGAATGCGCTTAGCCCAATTCCGTTTCTTTTGTCTTATTGGGTTGTGCATGGATTGGCTGAGGAGGCTGAGATGCCGCGTCATGGCGGCGAACCGTCGAACCTGATCCGGATAATGCCGGCGAAAGGGAGGAATCATGAACTCTGTATCTCATGATGGATTTGTTAATAGCGGAGCATCTACGAACGGTGTTGCTCCGCGCAGTTTGAACTGGCGCGTCGTTGACATCGTGGTGGCATCCGTGCTGGGTGTGGCGTGCGGAATTGTGTTCCTGGCGTGGAACACGGTGGGCTATGCCTGGTTTCAGGCTATGGATGCGCTCACGCCGGGCTTGGGCGGAATCGCTACTGGTATTTGGTTGCTGGGTGGTGTTGTTGGTGGCCTGATTATCCGGAAGCCGGGTGCAGCACTCTACGTGGAGCTGTTGGCAGCGATTGTGTCGGCGGTGCTGGGCTCCCAGTGGGGGATTAGTACGTTGTACTCCGGTATCGCGCAGGGCATTGGCGTGGAGATTGTCTTGGCAATCTTCCTCTACCGCCGCTTTGGATTGGGCATTGCGATGCTCGGCGGCATGGCTGCGGGCTGGGGTGCATTTGTGCTGGAGCTTTTTACCTCCGGAAACCTGGGTAAGACTCTGCAGTTCAACATCATCTACCTAGTGACGCTGAGCATTTCCGGAGCCATTCTGGCGGGTGCCGTGGGCTATTTCGTGGTTAAGGCTCTTGCGAAGACTGGTGCGCTGGATCGCTTTGCGGTTGGCCGCGAACAGCACAACGCTTAGACAAGCGTTGCTTGTCGCTTGTTACTAGTTTTGCGCTGTTCTTAATTGTTTCGCGTTGTTTGTTGTTTGCTGATCGTTGACTGATGCTGGTTGACGTTGCTGACTGTGATGGCTGGTTCTGATGGCTGATGTGGGTAGTGCTGGGGCCACGAAGCTTGTGGCCCGCGGCTTTGGCTGGACGCACGCGGGGAGGCGTGCGCCGGCGCTGGCGGATATTGACTTGGTTGTATCGCCGGGGGAGAAGGTGCTGCTTTGCGGTGATTCCGGTTCTGGGAAATCCACGCTGCTGGCGGCCATCGCGGGTGTGCTTGGTGGGGATGACGAAGGTACTCGAGTTGGAGAGATTCTTCTTGAGGATGCCTCCGGTCACGTCGAGCCACCCGGGCACACGATTCCGGTGGGGCTGGTGCTGCAGGACCCGGACTCGCAGGTAATTGCCGCGCGGGTGGGGGATGATGTGGCCTTTGGTTGTGAGAACTTGGCCTACCCGCGCTCGGAGATATGGCAGCGGGTTTCGGCGGCATTATCGATGGTGGGGCCATCGGTGGACTTGTCATTTCCCACCGAGCAGCTTTCCGGTGGGCAGAAGCAGCGTCTGGCCTTGGCCGGTGTCATCGCGATGGGTGCGGGCATGGTGTTGCTGGATGAGCCGACGGCGAACCTCGACCCGGAGGGAGCACGTGAAGTCATCGAAGCGGTGTCCACCATGGTGGAGCGCACTGGTGCCACGCTCGTCGTGGTGGAGCATCAGCACGCGGCGTGGAAGGGAGTGCTCGACCGAGCGGTTGAGCTGAAGGATGGGCGCATTGTCGCTGATGGGCCACTGGGGACTGTTGTCGCTTCGCGCTCTAATAGCGGTTTGCCGCGGGCGCGGGGGATTTATGGGGCGTCTTCAAGCAGCGTTGAGGTAGTGCCGGGCTCGGTAGAGCCGAGGTTGGAAGTACCGGGATGCGTCGTGCCGGGATCGGATGTATCTCATGTGTCCGGGCCGGAGACGGCGGCGCTGTGGAGTACGGACCTGGTCACCCGCTTCGGGCCGCCGCGCAGCTACGCGCTGCCGCGGGGGATGTCCACGGTGATTACTGGGCCAAATGGAGCGGGCAAGACCACGTGGCTGATGACGGTCGCAGGATTGCTTCCCGCAAAGTCAGGGGAGATTGGTGTGGCAGAGTACGTGCGGCGGGGGCTGAAGGGCTCGCCGCTGACGTGGAAGTCCCGGGAATTGGCGGACCGCATTGGCTTCGTCTTCCAGAATCCTGAGCACCAGTTCGTTGCCCGGACGGTGGCGGAGGAACTGCGCGTGGCGCCCCGGGTGATGCACCGCGAGGTGCCGGAGGCGCGCATTGCGGAGCTCGTGGAGTCGCTGCGCCTGGGACATCTGCTCAACGCCAACCCGTTTACGCTCTCCGGAGGGGAGAAGCGCAGGTTGTCCGTGGCCACGGCGTTGGTCACCGCACCCGAGGTGCTGCTCCTTGACGAGCCCACCTTCGGCCAAGACCCCCACACCTTCACCGAGCTGGTGTGGTTGCTGCGGCGCATGGCGGATGAGGGGACGACGATTGCTTCAGTCACCCATGATCCGCTGTTCATTTCCGCGTTGGGTGACCACCGAGTGGAGGTGAGCCGTGGCTAATTCGTCTTCGGTGAGCATGAAGGGCGCTGGCCGTTTGGGCAGCGCTGGTTTGCTGCGTGGCGTGAATCCGCTGACGCGCATCTTCTTGATGTTCGTGTGGGTTACGCCCTTGTTGCTTTCGGTGGATTGGGTCTCCGCGGCCGTGTCCTTGGGAATGACGCTGCTCTTCGCACCGTTGTGTGGGGTGTCGTGGCCCCGGCTAATTAAGGCTGGGTGGTTCCTGTTTCTTATTGCGCCGTTGTCTGGTATTTCGATGCTGCTATACGGTGCGCCCGGTGGCAGGGAGTACTTCAGCTGGTGGCTGATTACAGTCACGGATAACTCGCTAGAGTTGGCCATCGCCATTACGGTGCGTGTGCTGGCGGTGGCGTTGCCCATGGTGGTGCTGGCGCGGGATATTGACCCGGCGGAGCTAGGTGATGCGCTCTCCCAAATCCTCAAGCTTCCCTCACGCTTCGTTATCGGGGCGGTGGCCGGGGTGCGCATGATGACGCTCTTTAAATCTGATTGGCAGTACCTCGCCATGGCGCGGCGTGCACGTGGGCTTACCGACGAAGGCCGCATCAAGCACCTCATCACCATGTCCTTCGGCTTGTTGGTCTTAGCCCTGAGGCGCGGCGGCAAGCTGGCCACGGCGATGGAGGCGCGCGGATTCGGGCGCACACCGCCGGGCGGAGGCCAGCGCACCTGGGCGCGGCCCTCCCGCCTGGCCGGCCGGGACTGGCTGGTGATGGTGGTGGGAACCGGCCTTGCGGCGCTTCCGGTGGTAGTTTCGGTTCTCAGTGGGTCCTGGAGATTTTTTGGACTCTAGGATGACTCTCTTAAAAGCTGCACGCTAGACAAACCCAGAAGTGGTGAAAGACAACATGCAGGACACGGACCGCACGGACCATCGGGAAGGCGGTAAGGGAACTGCCGATACCAACGCCGCCGAGATGGACAGGCTCTTGAATGATGTGATGTCGCTCGCGGCGACACGCAAGCGCCCGATGCGCCCGGTCACCGTGCTTATCGACGGCCCCTCGGGTGCTGGCAAGACCTGGACCTCCGTGGCCCTCGCGGAGCGTACCGGGTGGCGAGTAGTCCACCTTGATGAGTTCTACCCCGGCTGGCATGGGCTGAAAGAAGGCTCAGAGATGGTCTCGGAACAAGTGCTGCGGGAGAATAACCCGGGCTATTGGCGCTGGGACTGGGAAGCCAACGCGCCGAAGGACTGGGCTAGTTTGGATGAGCGCGACGATCTGATCGTTGAAGGCGTAGGTTCGGTTACTGAGGCCACCGTAGCCGCCGCCAACGAGCGCGGCTCCGTGGTGACCGTGCGCATCGACGGGCCGCGTGAGAAGCGTCGCGAGCGCGCCCTTGAGCGCGACCCCGGCTATGAAGAGTGGTTTGAAACCTGGGAGAAGCAGGAACAAGAGCACTTCGCTGAGCGCGCGGTGGAGGCGGACCTGACCTGGGAGTGGCGCTAATGCTCACTGCAGCTTGAGTGCCAAGCCAAGCAGCCACATCATGGATTTGAGCAGATCAGCGGGGTGGTGGTAGTCTGTTCTAGGTTTCATCTTTATAGGAGATGAAAAGTCTGATCGGTATCTCGACCATCCTGTGGTTGAGGGACGTTCTGGACATGCGGAAGGGTCCCGGAGAAGAGCCCCTATTTTTGCATGTTTGGACTTGTGAAAGCGGTCAGTTCAAGCCGAAGTCATAGAGAAAGACTAGATTTATGCCAACTATTCAGCAGCTGGTCCGAAAGGGCCGCCACTCCAAGAAGGCCAAGGTTGCTACGGCCGGCCTGAAGGGCTCCCCGCAGCGCCGTGGCGTGTGCACTCGCGTGTACACCACCACCCCGAAGAAGCCGAACTCGGCTCTACGTAAGGTTGCCCGTGTGCGCCTGACCTCCGGTATCGAGGTTTCCGCCTACATTCCGGGTGAGGGCCACAACCTGCAGGAGCACTCCATGGTGCTCGTCCGCGGTGGTCGTGTGAAGGACCTCCCGGGTGTTCGCTACAAGATTATCCGCGGCGCACTGGATACCCAGGGCGTGAAGGACCGTAAGCAGGCTCGTTCCCGCTACGGCGCAAAGAAGGGACAGTAATCAACAATGCGTAAGAATGCTGCACCGAAGCGTCCTGTAGTTAAGGACCCGGTTTACAACTCCGAGCAGGTCACCATGCTCGTGAACAAGATCCTGCGTGACGGCAAGAAGTCCACCGCTGAGCGCATCGTTTACGGCGCTCTTGAGGTTTGCCGCGAGAAGACCGGTACCGACCCGGTTGGCACCCTGGAGAAGGCTCTGGGCAACATCCGCCCGGACCTCGAGGTCCGCTCCCGCCGCGTGGGTGGCGCTACCTACCAGGTGCCGGTTGAGGTTAAGCCGGCTCGTTCCAACACCCTGGCTCTGCGTTGGTTGGTGACCTTCACCCGTCAGCGTCGTGAGAACAGCATGATCGAGCGTCTCGCCAACGAGATCCTCGATGCATCCAACGGCCTGGGCGCTTCTGTTAAGCGTCGTGAGGATACTCACAAGATGGCTGAGGCCAACCGCGCCTTCGCTCACTACCGCTGGTAATCCCGCCGGTAGAACCCGCCACATGGCATCATGGCTCGAACAGCGATATCATCGTTTACCTGCGCTGACAGTGTGTGTTCTCGCTCCCTTTGGTGGAGCTCTGCACGCTAGCTAGTGGGGAACCTAAACTTGAATAGCGTTGTTCGGGCTATTTTTTATGGCGTGGGCTTTCGCTCTCACGCTGACGAAGAAGCCTAGACGTGGCAAAATAGACCAAGACCTATCCATGAAGACGTCATTTGAAGTTGCGTCAGTGCATAACTGACGCCGGCGTCGACGACAATTAAGTTGGGGTATTAACTGTGGCACAAGAAGTGCTTAAGGATCTGCACAAGGTCCGCAATATCGGCATCATGGCGCACATCGATGCGGGTAAGACCACCACCACCGAGCGCATCCTCTACTACACCGGCATCAACCGCAAGGTCGGCGAGACCCACGACGGTGGCGCCACCACTGACTGGATGGAGCAGGAGAAGGAGCGCGGCATTACCATTACGTCCGCCGCTGTGACCTGTTTCTGGAACAATAACCAGATCAACATCATTGACACCCCGGGTCACGTGGACTTCACCGTTGAGGTTGAGCGCTCCCTGCGTGTTCTCGACGGCGCTGTTGCTGTCTTCGACGGTAAGGAAGGCGTGGAGCCGCAGTCCGAGCAGGTGTGGCGCCAGGCTGCTAAGTACGACGTTCCCCGTGTCTGCTTCGTCAACAAGATGGACAAGCTGGGCGCTGACTTCTACTTCACCGTTCAGACCATCATCGATCGCCTCGGCGCTAAGCCGTTGGTTATGCAGCTGCCGATCGGTGCTGAGGATGATTTCGACGGCGTCGTCGACCTGATCAACATGCAGGCCATCACTTGGCGCGGCAAGACCGAGATTGGTACCGATGGCACCATCGAGGAGATCCCGGCCGACCTTCAGGAGAAGGCTGAGGAGTACCGCGAGAAGCTGCTCGAGACCGTCGCTGAGTCTGACGAAGAGCTCATGGAGAAGTACTTCGGCGGCGAAGAGCTGACCATTGAGGAAATCAAGGGCGCTATCCGCAAGCTGACCGTTAACTCCGAGATCTACCCGGTCTTCTGCGGTACCGCTTACCGCAACAAGGGTGTTCAGCCGCTGCTCGACGCCATTGTTGACTACCTCCCGAACCCTCTGGACATCGGCGAGGTCAACGGTACCTCCCTCGATGGCGAGGAGACCCTGACCCGTAAGCCTTCCGTTCAGGAGCCGTTCTCCGCACTGGCCTTCAAGATTGCCGTACACCCGTTCTTCGGCAAGCTCACCTACGTGCGCGTTTACTCCGGCCAGGCTATCCCAGGCGAGAACATGCTCAACTCCACCAAGAACAAGAAGGAGCGCGTGGGCAAGCTCTTCCAGATGCACGCGAACAAGGAGAACCCGGTCGAGCACGCTGACGCCGGTAACATCTACGCGTTCATCGGCCTGAAGGAAACCACCACCGGTGATACCCTCTGTAACCCGGACAACCCGATCATCCTCGAGTCCATGGACTTCCCGGATCCGGTTATCCAGGTTGCTATTGAACCGAAGACCAAGGCTGACCAGGAGAAGCTGGGTACCGCTATTCAGAAGTTGGCTGAAGAGGACCCGACCTTCACGGTCCAGCTCGACGAAGAATCCGGCCAGACCGTTATCGGCGGCATGGGTGAGCTGCACCTGGACGTCTTGGTTGACCGTATGAAGCGCGAGTTCAAGGTTGAGGCAAACATCGGTAACCCGCAGGTTGCTTACCGTGAGACCATTCGCAAGAAGGTTGAGTCCCTGGACTACACCCACAAGAAGCAGACCGGTGGTTCCGGCCAGTTCGCAAAGGTTATCGTCACCATCGAGCCTTATAACCCGGATCCGGAAGAGCTGGAAGAGGGCGAGTCCGCAACCTACAAGTTCGAGAACTCCGTCACCGGTGGCCGTGTTCCGAAGGAGTACATCCCGTCCGTCGACGCGGGTATCCAGGACGCTATGCAGTACGGCTTCGTTGCTGGCTTCCCGCTGGTGAACATCAAGGCCACCCTCGAGGATGGTGCTTACCACGATGTTGACTCCTCTGAGATGGCCTTCAAGCTCGCTGGCTCCCAGGTCCTCAAGGAGGCCGTTGCTAAGGCAAAGCCGGTTCTGCTTGAGCCGATCATGGCCGTTGAGGTCGTGACCCCGGAGGAGTACATGGGTACCGTTAACGGTGACATCTCCTCCCGCCGTGGCCAGGTCTTCGCTATGGAAGACCGCTCCGGCGCCAAGGTGGTTAAGGCTAAGGTTCCGCTGTCCGAGATGTTCGGCTACATTGGTGACCTGCGTTCTTCCACCGCTGGTCGTGCAAACTTCACCATGGTCTTCGATTCCTACGCTGAGGTTCCCTCCTCCGTGGCACAGGAGATCATCGAGGAGCGCACCGGCGCCAAGGCCTAAGGCTTAAGGGGATCCGATCGATTCCCTTGCCTGTGGGGGCTGGTAGTCTTCGCCAGTAGGCACCAGCTCCCAACGCTGGGGAGGTAGCGGTCCGCTGAGTGCGTAAAGGTTTTTGCGCGTTGAGCCGGCCGTTACCCTCCCAGGATCCTTTAAATTGATTCTTGTCGAGGGTCAACGTCCGCACGTGTTGGGCGGGGTTACCTCCTATTTGGGCAGTTTGAAAAAACTGCGGCATAAATCTAGGATCGTGTAACTGGCACGTAAGAAAGCGTCATTAGCGCTTATGGGCTTCGGCTCGAAGTGCCAATGGCAATACAAACCACGTGGCTGCGAAATACGTAGCCGCCATAGAGTCCAGGAGGACAAACAGTGGCAAAGGAGAAGTTCGAGCGTACGAAGCCGCATGTGAACATCGGCACCATCGGACACGTCGACCACGGCAAGACCACCACCACCGCAGCGATCACCAAGGTTCTGGCTGACGCTTACCCGGAGGAGAACACCGCTTTCGCATTCGACTCCATCGATAAGGCTCCTGAGGAGAAGGAGCGCGGTATTACCATCAACATCTCCCACGTGGAGTACTCCACCCCGAAGCGCCACTACGCACACGTGGACGCCCCGGGCCACGCCGACTACATCAAGAACATGATTACCGGTGCTGCTCAGATGGACGGTGCCATCCTGGTTGTTGCTGCAACCGATGGCCCGATGCCGCAGACCCGCGAGCACGTTCTTCTGGCTCGCCAGGTTGGCGTTCCGTACATCCTCGTTGCACTGAACAAGTGCGACATGGTTGACGATGAGGAAATCATCGAGCTCGTCGAGATGGAGATCCGCGAGCTGCTTGCTGAGCAGGACTACGACGAGGAAGCTCCGATCGTTCACATCTCCGCTCTGAAGGCTCTCGAGGGCGACGAGAAGTGGGTACAGTCCGTCATCGACCTGATGGACGCCTGCGACGAGTCCATCCCGGATCCGGAGCGCGAGCTGGACAAGCCGTTCCTGATGCCGATCGAGGACATCTTCACCATTACCGGCCGCGGTACCGTTGTTACCGGCCGTGTTGAGCGTGGCTCCCTGAACGTCAACGAGGACATCGAGATCATCGGTATCAAGGACAAGTCCATGTCCACCACCGTTACCGGTATCGAGATGTTCCGCAAGATGATGGACTACACCGAGGCTGGCGACAACTGTGGTCTGCTTCTGCGTGGTACCAAGCGTGAAGAGGTGGAGCGTGGCCAGGTTTGCATCAAGCCGGGCGCTTACACCCCGCACACCAAGTTCGAGGGTTCCGTCTACGTCCTGAAGAAGGAAGAGGGCGGCCGCCACACCCCGTTCATGGACAACTACCGTCCGCAGTTCTACTTCCGCACCACCGACGTTACCGGTGTCATCAAGCTGCCGGAGGGCACCGAGATGGTTATGCCGGGCGACAACGTTGAGATGTCCGTAGAGCTCATCCAGCCGGTCGCTATGGACGAGGGCCTGCGCTTCGCTATCCGCGAGGGCTCCCGTACCGTCGGCGCTGGCCGCGTTACCAAGATCCTCGGCTAATTCTCGCTAGGGCTTAAGGCCCTTCCTGATTAGCAGGTCTGTAAGCCGCTCAATCCCTGATGGGGTTGGGCGGCTTTGGTGATCGTGGGCCTACTAGGCTTAGGAGTCATGTTTGACCCAACCCGTATTGACCGAACCCTCGCCGCCCTGCGTGCCGCGTGGGAAGGCCAACCGGACTTACCTTTGGGAACCCTGTTCGGAATGCTGGCGGCGGAAGGATACGGCTGGGGCGTGCCTGACGACGAACTCACCGCCCGTCTAGAGTCCATGGCAGCCGTTCACCCGCCGCTCGTGCCTCTCGACGGCCACCTCATCACCGAAGGCCTCTGGCTCGTCGTTACCCCGTCTCATCGCGTTACCGTGATGCCCACAGTCCCTACCTTTTCTCCTCATGGCCCTGTTGTTCCGGCTTCGACCAAGTCCTCAGAGCACCCGGTATCCATGGTGCCCACCGCGCTTCCGGCGGGCCTGGTTGACAAGGCTCCCACCGAGTCCTCACGGTGCCTCGATGAGCAGCGCATCCCAAGCCAGTTTCAAGAGGAGAACGCCTCTACTTCCCAGCCGCATCGAGCCACGTGCGTGGCAGTCGTACGGCCGGTATCGAAGGAAGGACAACGAGGGCAACCTGTGGCGTGGCAGGTCTCAGCACTCCGTCCGGTGGGCCCTGGCCGCCCGCTTGTCCTCGCAGACACGGAAGGTTTCGAGCACCGCTTTGGTGTTATCGAGTCTGTTACCCGCCTGCGCGAAGACCATCGCAGCTTGACTGGATTGAAGCGCCGCAGCGTGGGGGACCGCGTGTGGTTCATCCGCACCGATACGGAAACAATCCTCCTCGACCACGGTCTGCATATCATCGAGCGCAAAAACCGGGAGCTCATCCGCACTGATTTCTCGTGGCATCGCATCGAGGAGGGCGAAGTCGGAAGCACATTCCGCGTTCACCTTTCACGCGGAACCATGCACACGTTTGGCGTTATCAAGGAGCTTATCCTCGCCGAATCAGAGCCCTGGAGTGCTCCTCCCTCGCCACCCCTTTAATCAGTCCTGGTGCGCCGAGCTTTGCTCGGAGGCTGGCCTTGATTGGCGGGTTCGCCTTTAAGAGCTAAGGGGCCCCGTTGCATCTGCCGCTTCCCGTGGCATGTGAAGCGTAGTCGGGGATCCTGCCAGCCTGGCTTCGCCTTTAAGGGCTTAAGAATCCCCGTTGCTCTTGCTGCTTCCGGCAGCACGTGAAGCCGGACTTGGGGTCGGCGGATTGCCTATCAGTCTGGCTTTGGATGATGGGTGGCGCTGGCATAAGGCTCGCAGGTTTTCTTGCGTACCTTGTTGTGGTTTGTGGGTGGTGGTGTCTGAAGGATCGCCGGTATCCCCGTCAGCGTGGCTTCGACTGACGGGGGCGAACCGTTATCAGGCGCGATGAGGTGGTTGGCGCTGTCCTTTCTGCTGTTGCTGTGTGGTGGCTGGGGGTGTTAGCTGCTGT
>NZ_KV811695.1:0-352 GCF_001813175.1 Corynebacterium sp. HMSC069E04
CCGGGAACAAGGCCCCAACACGCTCTCCATTACCGACGATGCCACCACGATTGCCAGCATGCGCGCAATCTTAGAATCCACCAACAACACCGACCTCCTTCAAGCCGCCAACGACATCTTCTTCAACCAAGCAAGCGGTACAAAGCCGGCCGTGCGCACCCAAGTCATCATCACCCTGAATGAGCTCGACCAAATCATCAACGGCGACGGGGACGAAATCCAGCTCAACCTGACTAACGGCGCGCGCATGACAGGCGCAGAGTTTCTCACCCACACGTTTGCCGAAATAGGCTACGCCACCCTCGTCCACCCTGTCGAAGGCCCCATCAACACCTGGCGACTAGAACGGGGA
>NZ_KV811696.1:0-20878 GCF_001813175.1 Corynebacterium sp. HMSC069E04
CCCGCTACGCACCCCGAAACCGGAAGAGCCTGTTTAGGCGCCTAGCGCTTAAACGCCTGCGCTTAAACGCTAGGCCTCATCCGGCAGGGTGAGGATCTCGTTGCCGTCATCGGTGATCACGATGGTGTGCTCGAACTGAGCGGTGAACTTTCCATCCGTGTTCTGGACGGTCCAGCCGTTATCCCAAATCTCATAATCCAGCGAGCCCAGGTTAATCATCGGCTCGATGGTCAAGGTCATTCCAGGCTCGAGGATGTCTCGGTAGGTCATGGAATCGTAGTGCAGCACAACCAACCCGTTATGGAAGGTAGGGCCTACGCCGTGCCCGGTAAAGTCAGTGACCACGTTGTAGCCAAAGCGGTGAGCATAAGACTCGATGACGCGTCCGATGACATTAATCTCACGGCCCGGCTTAGCGGCCTTAATGCCGCGCATCATCGCCTCCTTGGTGCGCTCTACCAGCAGCTTGTGTTCCTCGGTGACGTTGCCAGCAAGGAAAGTAGCGTTGGTATCGCCGTGGACACCATTCTTGAACGCAGTGACATCGATATTAACAATGTCACCGTCCTCAATCACCGTGGTATCCGGGATGCCATGGCAGACAATCTCATTGAGGGAAACACAGCAGGATTTCGGGAAACCCAGGTATCCCAGCGTCGACGGATATGCGCCGTGGTCACACATGTACTCGTGCGCAACGCGGTCAATCTCATCCGTAGTCACACCGGGAGCCACAGCCTTTCCCGCCTCCTGAAGGGCGTTGGCGGCAATCCGGGAGGCTTCACGCATGGCCTCAATAACCTCCGGGGTCTGCACGAATGGCTCGCCCTGAGCTTCCTGAACCGTGTCCTTCCACACGTACTCGGGGCGCTCAATATCCTTCGGTACCTTGCGGATTGGGGTATCTTTTTCTTGTTTCAGCATCGCGCGCTTAGTCATAACTACTCATGGTAGCCCTCTTCCCCAGCGCCCGACAAAGGACATCACTGGCGCGCTAATGAGCGCACGCTACTGCTCTTGTGCGGGCGCAACCTCGCCGTGTCCTTCCGCGCGGAGGGCGTCGAGGCGCTGCAGGAAATTGTCCGTGATGTTGACGGAAATCGTCGATCCACCGCCCAGAACAACCAGAGTTGCGAAAGCGATATCGTCATCGCGGTAGCCGGTAAACCAGGCGTGCGAGCCGCCGTTGATTTCCGCCTCACCGGTCTTGCCGTAGACGGTCCCCTGGGCCTGCATTCCTGCGGCGGTACCGCTCGCCACTACTTGGCGCATCATGTCACGCACGTGAGCCAGGGTTTCCTCGCTGGGCGCGGAGACCTCCTCGGAAACCTTGGTTTCGCGTGACTCGATGAGCGTTGGCGTCGGGGTCTTGCCTGCCGCAACTGTCGAAGAGACAAGGGCCATGCCAAAGGGAGACACAAGGTCCAGGCCCTGACCATAGCCAGCTTCCGTGCGCTCCAGAGGAGTCTCGCCCTCGGGGACGGAGCCGGTGAGCGTCGAGAGCCCCGGCACCTCATAGTCGATGCCCAAGCCATATTGCTTGCCCACATCGCGCAGCTCTCCCTTCGGCAGGTCCGTCGAGATCTGCGCGAAGGTGGTGTTACAAGATTGCGCGAAAGCTTGGCGCAGCGGCACAGAGCCGAGTGAGAAGCCATTGTAGTTGGTCACGGTGCGCCCGTACAGGTCCATGGTTCCGGGGCACGGCACGATGGAGTCTGGGGACAGGCCTTGCTTGTCGACGCCCGCCGAAGCCGTAATGATCTTAAACACCGATCCGGGAGGGAACTGTCCTTGGAGGGCAATATCGCCCTTCTTATCCGCTTCTGGAGTTTGGGCCACAGCAAGTATCTCGCCCGTCGAGGGGCGCATGGCCACGATCATGGCCTCGTACTCGGGGCGCAGATTGACCGCTTCCTGAGCGGCACGCTGGACGTCATAGTCCAGCGAAACTTTGACGGAAGGGGCTGCCTCGGGTTCGTGATACTCGACGTCGGAAAGCGCGGCGCCGTGCTCGTTGACTACCGAGACGGACCAACCATTAGTCCCGTCGACTTCCTCAGAAACCATCGCCCGCACGCGGGCGAGGATATCCGGGGCCAATCCAGAATCGCGCGTGATAAGCGCGGGCTCCTCGTTGAAGCGAATCCCCTTCTGGTTCTCCAGGACTGGGCGCAGCCGCGCTGCCTGAGCCTCATTGAGCATGGTGACCGAATAAGCGCCATCGACTTCTTCGAGATTCTTGGCGAGCTCTCCGGAATCAATGTCGGGGAAGGAATCATCCTCCCGGTGCGCCTGGCTCAGCGCGCCGGATACTTTCGCGGCGACGGGGCGGGGATCGTCGACCGCGTCAGTGTCGACGACGAGGCGGTATTGCAAGCCCGGCGACATGAGTTCCACCCCATCGGAGGAGACCACGCCGGCGCGTTTCGGCGCTATTGAGCGCAATTCGAGGTGTTGGTGCGCACCGAGATCAGGATGGATAATGCTGGGCTGCCAGCGAACCGTCCAGTCTTTCTCCTTGCGGGTCAAGGCCATCGAGGTGTCATAGCGCAAGGAACGATTGCGCGGCAGGATCCACGTCACCGAATAGTGCGCGGTGGCTTGGGCCTCTTGCTGATCAACCCCGGTCAATTCAACGTCGAGCCCCTCTGCTTGCAGGCCCGCGAAGGTTGCGTCAAGAGTGTTCGTGGCGGTCGTGCCATCATCGACAAGCTGCGCCAAGTCCTTGTTATTGCGGGTTTCCATGTCTTCCAGGAATTGCTCAGCAACTGGGCGCGCGGACACCGGCTTGGGGGTACATCCCACCAAGGACGACGCCGCGATGCCTGCCGCACCGAGCAGCGCCACGAACTTCTTCATGATTGGGCAGCGTAGCAGCCAAGGGCGGCCCGACGGCCGCCCCACACCGCAGGTGGACTACTTGGTAACGCGAACCTCAGCCTTGGCGCCTTCCACGGCTTCCAAGCCCTGCTCTTCTGCCAGACGCATTGCCTCTTCGATGAGCGTTTCCACAATCTTGGATTCAGGAACGGTCTTGATGACCTCACCCTTAACGAAGATCTGGCCCTTGCCGTTACCGGAAGCTACGCCAAGGTCAGCGTCGCGGGCCTCGCCCGGACCGTTCACCACGCAGCCCATGACGGCCACGCGCAGCGGGAACTCCATACCGTCGAGGCCCTCGGTGACCTCGTTAGCCAGCTTGTAGACGTCCACCTGTGCGCGACCACAGGACGGGCAGGAGACAATCTCCAGCTTACGCGGGCGCAAGTTGAGGGACTGCAGAATCTGGTCGCCAACCTTGATCTCCTCGACCGGATCCGCGGACAAGGACACGCGGATGGTGTCACCGATGCCTTCGGCAAGCAAGGCACCGAAAGCGACCGAAGACTTGATGGTGCCCTGGAATGCGGGGCCGGCCTCGGTAACACCGAGGTGCAGCGGGTAGTCACACTGAGCGGCGAGCTGGCGGTAGGCCTCCACCATGACGACCGGGTCATTGTGCTTCACGGAAATGGCGATATCGCCATAACCGTGCTCCTCAAAGAGGCCAGCCTCCCACAGCGCGGATTCAACAAGAGCCTCCGGGGTGGCCTTGCCGTACTTCTCCATGATGC
The DNA here is from genome assembly GCF_001813175.1 of Corynebacterium sp. HMSC069E04. NCBI lineage: Bacteria > Bacillati > Actinomycetota > Actinomycetes > Mycobacteriales > Corynebacteriaceae > Corynebacterium > Corynebacterium sp. HMSC069E04. Next base: position 3,615 of record NZ_KV811696.1, read on the forward strand.
GCTTGTCCAGGGAGCCTGCGTTAACGCCAATGCGAATCGGAATACCAGCATCGCCGGCTGCCTTTGCTACCTCCTTGACGCGGCCATCAAATTCCTTGATGTTGCCCGGGTTGACCCGGACAGCGGCACAGCCGGCATCGATGGCGGCGAAGATGTACTTGGGCTGGAAGTGAATATCGGCAATCACTGGGATCGGAGACTTCTGCGCAATTGCCGGCAAAGCCTCCGCATCCACCGTCTTCGGACAAGCCACGCGAACGATATCGCAGCCACTGGCGGTCAGCTGAGCAATCTGCTGAAGGGTGGCGTTGACGTCATGCGTCTTCGTCGTGGTCATCGACTGCACGGAGATGGGGTGGTCAGAGCCCACACCAACCTGGCCAACCATGAGCTGACGCGTCTTGCGGCGCGGCGCCAAGGTGGGAGGTGGGCCGTCGGGAATACCAAGACCAATAGGGGTCGACATGTGTGCTCCTTGCTAATTGGGTTTTAACGCCCCTACTCTAGCACCGCGCACGACAGCGGGAGCAGGCAGCTAGATCACTAGCCAAACAGCCGAATTGGGTTGACTACGTCCGCAATCATGATGAGCGCGCCCACCGCCATGAGGAGGAAAGCCAGCACATAGGTCACCGGCATGAGCTTGGTATAGTCTGCCGGCCCCTTCGGCTCCTTACCCATGACGCGGCGCAGGGCGTCGCGGATCTTCTCATAAATGATGACGGCGATATGGCCGCCATCGAACGGCGGGAGTGGGATGAGGTTGAACAGCGCGAGGAAGAAATTGAGGGTGGCCAGCATCATAAAGAAGGAGGACCACAGGCTTCGCTCGACCAACTCGCCGCCCACGCGGGAGGCACCCACCACAGACATGGGCCCGTTGACATCACGCTCCTGCCCGAAGATAGAAGCCACCACACCCGGAATCTTTGCCGGGAATTGGGCGATGCCCTGGACGGTGGCGTTCAAGGCATCTCCCGAATAGCGAGCGGTGGCCGGGATAGCGTCGACAAAGGAGTAGGTCTCCCTGATATCGATAATCTGGTTGGTCATGCCGATGGCGCCGACCTTCACCAGCTGCCCCTCCGCGTTGAGCCGGGTCACTGTTGCAAGCGTGATATCGAAATCACGCGGTGCACCATCCCGCTCGACCGTAAGGGTGACGGTGTCACCGGGGTAGTTCATGACGGTATCGCGAAGCTGCGCGAAGGAGTCCATAGTTTCGCTGTTGAGCGCGACAACGATATCCCCTGGTTCCACACCCGCTTCGCCGGCTGGGCCCAGCCCCTGGCAGGGTTCTAATTCGCCCTCGGCATTCTGATTCGCGGCACAGGACACCTCCCCTACGCGCGGGCGAACATCCGCGTCTGGGTTGGGTAAGCCCGTGGTCATTGCGATCATCAACAGGATAATGAATCCCAACAGCAGGTTGACTGTGATACCACCGGCCAGCACGATGATGCGCTGCCACGCCGGCTTCTTGCACATGGCATAGGGCGCTTCTTCCTCCGTGAGGAATTCATCCTGCGCCGTCATGCCCGCGATATCGCAAAAGCCACCTACCGGAAAAGCTGCAAGGCCATACTCGGTGTGGCCACGCCTAAAAGATGCGACGCGCGGCCCAAAGCCAATAAAGTAGCGTCGCACCCGCATACCGAAAGCGCGGGCAGTAAACATGTGGCCTGCCTCGTGTAAGGCAACGGTGATGCCGATCCCCACAGCGAAGAGGATAATACCGAGGACATGTGCCATAAACTACGGGGCTTTCTAACGAGCGAGCGAATCCACCATCGCATTAGCGCGACGGCGGGCCTCACCTTCCACGGCGAGGACATCATCGACGCTAGAGGGTACACCAGCAAACTCTGAGGCCTGCCCCACGACGTGGCTAACCACGTCCACAATTTCCGGGAAGTGAATACGGCCCGCCAGGAAAGCAGCTGCTGCCTCCTCGTTCGCGGCGTTATATACGGCAGCGTGGGTGCCTCCGGCAGCGGCCACCTCACGGGCAAGGCGGACGGCCGGGAAGGCTTCGTCATCGAGCGGCTCGAAGCGCCACTCATGCGCGGTGGAAAAGTCCAGCGCCGGCTGCGCGCCTGGCACGCGGTGCGGCCAGTCCAGTGCCAAGGAGATCGGGAGCTTCATCGACGGCGGGGAGCATTGTGCAATCGTGCAGCCATCGGTGAAGGTGGCCATGGAATGCACGATGGATTGGGGGTGAACGGTGACGTCGATAAGGTCCGGGTGGACGTCGAAAAGCAGCGTCGCCTCAATGAGCTCTAGACCCTTGTTGATTAGCGTGGCGGAGTTCAGAGTGTTCATTTGTCCCATCGACCACGTCGGGTGCTGTGCTGCCTGCTGCGGCGTGACATCCCACATCTCCTCGCGGGTCCACCCGCGGAAAGGACCACCGGAGGCGGTGAGTACGAGGCGCTCAAGCTCCACGCCGCTGCCTGCGCGCAGGCACTGCGCCATGGCGGAATGCTCGGAATCCACCGGGATGATCTGGCCCTCCCCCGCCAAGCGGGTCACGATGGAACCACCGGCAACGAGGGATTCTTTGTTCGCCAACGCCAATAGTTCGCCCTTCTCCAAGGTGGCGATGGTGGAGGCCAAGCCCATGGAGCCCACAAGCGCGTTGAGGACCTTATCGGCGTCCACCGCCTTGACCAGCTCCTCGGCAGAGTCTGGACCCGAGAGCACGGTGCCACCGAGGGCGTCGGAAACGGTGCGTGCCGCATCGGGCTTGGCGACGGCCACGTGGTCAAACGAAAGGTTGAGGGCACGTGCCTGCTCGATGACGAGCTGTGGGTTAGAACCGCCGGCGGCGATACCCACGACTGTGAACTTATCTGGGTTATCCGCGATAACGTCCAGAGCCTGGGTGCCAATCGAGCCAGTAGAGCCGAGAATAAGAATGCGTTGGGTATTCACCCTGTCAACCCTAGCCGGTCAACCCAAGCAAGAGTCGTGAGCGCTGCACTAGCGATAGTCGGGGGTGTTTAATCGCGGTTATCGGCAGGATCATTTAAACTACTACACAGAATAACTGGCATTTTTCGTGCGCTCGCTCGAATCAATTAGTTCTAAGCAGGGTGAGCTGCATGTACACGCAAAGGAGAGCAAGTGTCTTCCCACAAGCCGGCATCGCAGGTTTTCGACGGCGTATCCACCGATGACGTCCCGTCCGCAGGTTTTGGCTGGTCCCGCATCAGCCGCTCGGGCGTACAGATCGCTGGTTGGACGTCCGTCGTGTTCCTGCTTGCTTATAACTTTGGTAACCACAAGGGCCACGTGGAGACGATTTGGCTCTTCGCCCTGGCAATCCTGATTGCCCTTGGTTTGGTCATTTACGCTCTGCAGCCAAAGCTCTCCCAGGTACGCACCCTGACCGCCCGTAACAAGCCGGTAGGCCACGAGGAGCCGGACTGGGCATATGAGCAGAAGACTGTTCACAACGTCTACGCCTCCCTGACCGATGATGAGCTGCGCGCCCTCAACATTGAGCCCTCCCGCGTTGCTCACCTCCGCGGTGTTTCCGAAGGCCGCCACGCTGCCAAGCCGGTGACCAACTAAAGCTTCTTCGCTTTAACCAAAGCTCCCTCTCTACTGCGGTAGAGAGGGAGCTTTGCTTTTGCATGGCTAGGTCACGTAACGGTTGACCACGGCGTAGATTTCTGGAGTTCTCTCCTGTGCTCTCTTTCCTGCAAAGCGCCAGACACCGGCGTAGACAAGAGCCGGAACCAGCAGCGAAACTAACATTGCGACAAACAACAGCGACCCGCCACGCTCGTAAGCGAGGACAGAGATCACAATGCCGGGAAGCGCGGGCACCCACACCAACAGCATGCCGACAAACGCAGTGAGAAAAGCACCAGCAGAATAGCCAGACTTATCGTTCCACCGGTTCTGCCCAGGAGCGGACAAGGGATAAGGGTTCAGCACGGTCAGGCCCAAGCCCACCGCCGCCGTAGAGATAAACACGCCTACGGCCACAGCTGTGCACAACAAGCCCAAGGTGAAGTTGTCACTAAAGACAAGAACCACTACGGCAAGCAGAACGAACCCAAGAAAAGGAATAGTCACGTGTGCGAGGTGGCGCGCATGAAGGATGGTGCGTGGGGCAACCGGCGCCACCATGTGGACCCAATTCGATGGCCCATCGAAGCCATAATCATTAGCCAAGAGCGAAGAGAGCACGATGGCGCTGAAACAGAGCATAAAATAGGCGGTGAAATCATCGCCCCGCCACAACTGATAGAGCGTCAGCACACCAAACAGAGGCATCATATACAGCATGCCCGTTTGCCGCTTATCACGGGTGAGATAACGCAACGCGCGGGTATATTCCATCGCCGCAGGGCTGGAATAAGACCACGCGCCCAGCTCCAACTTGGACACGCCCTTTCCTGTCACCTCGCTGGCTACGTCACCACCCGCTCCCGGATTGCGCATGAGGCTGGATATCTGGCGCGACCACACCCAGCCCAGCAGGCCAAGGCTGGCCGCCGCGATCAGTAGTTGGGCTAGGGCGGTGATGAGGTGGCCGTCGGCAAGCGCGAGCGCCCACCCCACCCCAGCACCAAACGGTGTCCAGGCGCTGATCGCGCCCACGGTGTGAAGCGGCGGCAAGGACTCCAGAACGCTCTGTGCTTGCAGCACGCCAAAGACCAGCAGGCCCATCACGACCATCGCCGCGATCTGGGTGCGGGATTTCTGGGAATCCACGATGGCAGAAGCCACTTGACCAAGGCATTCACCGAAGATGATGGTCGTCACGCACGATAAAACCATGCCCACGGCGAAGGGCGCTGCAGCCCACCCGGGCCCCGTCAGGATGAGGAAAATGCTGCCGATGATCGCATACACCAGGGAAAAGACGACCGACATGATGGCACGGGTGGTCAGCAGGCCGGCAAAGAACAAGCCCGGAAGGACCTCGCGGGGAGTCAACGGAAGTGCGCCCAGAGTTGTCGGACTCAATTGGTTCTCCCCCGCCGGCATGAAGAGAGCGAGGAGTATGTAGATGAGCATGCCGCCCGCCACGCCGACGGTCAGTGCTTGGTAGCCGTGTCCGGGCGTGGTGATATCGGCATATGCCATAGCTGCGATGGAAAGGAGACCGATTGCTCCGTAGATCAGCATCATGAGCCCCATCATGAGCGTCGCCGGATTGGAGGAAACGCTTCGCCACCACAGAGTGCGATGAAGGCTGAACAGAGTGGATGTCATTCGCGCTCACCTGCCGCTGGCGAGCGCAGCCACCCAAACTTCGAGGCATCCAGATCCCGTCCGCCGACGGCAGCGATAAATAGATCGCTCAGGCTTTGGCCCTGGCGGACATCGTCAACGTGTCCCGCAGTGATGACTTGGCCGCCGTTGATGATGGCGACGTGATCACACAGCCCCTCGACGAGCTCCATGACGTGTGAAGACAAAATGACTGTTCCGCCACGCGAGGCATAGGCGCGCAGCATCTGCTGGATGAGGCGTCCAGAGACCGGATCCACTGCTTCCAGCGGCTCATCCAAGATGAGCACCTCTGGGTTGTGCAGGACGGCTCCTGCTAAGAGGATCTTCTTGGTCATGCCGGCGGAATAATCCGCGATGCGCTTATCGGCGGCATCGGAGAGGGAGAGGGCGTCGAGAAGCTCCTGCGCACGGCGCAGCGACTCGGTGCGCTCCAGTTTGTGCAAAGCACCGAGGTAGTGCAAATACTCCGCGCCCGTGAGGCGATCAAAGACCGGTGCCCCATCCATGAGCAAGCCCATGGCCTGCTTGGCGGGAATGGGCTCCTCCCACACATTGTGACCAGCGATGAAACTCTGGCCCGAATCGGGGCGCTGGAGACCACAGGCCATGGTCAGCATCGTGGTCTTGCCCGCACCGTTGGGCCCCACTATCCCGTAGATGGATCCGCGTGGAACATCCAGGTTGAGGCTATTGACAGCGATCTGAGAACCAAAGGACTTGCACAGATCGCGCACAGCCAGAGCTTGGCTGCGCGGATCAGCGGCTAAGTCCTCACGATAAGAATGAGTCATAAGCATTAACGGTATCAAGAACCATTAATGCTTTGTTCTCCGGCAAAACTATCGTTAGGAAACTGTAAGCAGAGCCCTTAAGCGGTCTCGCGCTCATCAGCGGCGAGCTGGCCACAAGCCGCAGCGATTTCATCACCCTTGGTATCACGCACGGTGCAGGGCACGCCCTGCGCGATGACGCGGCGAACGAACTCGTCCTGGCGCGCCTTCGGGGCAGCGTCCCACTCCGAGCCCGGTGTGGGGTTGAGCGGAATGACGTTGACGTGGACCTTAGAGCCCAGTGCCGCATGCAGCTTCCTGCCCAACATGTCGGCGCGGAAATCCTGATCGTTCTTATCGCGGATCAACGCATACTCAATGGACACGCGGCGGCCCGACTTATCGGCGTAGTACTTAGCGGCATCGAGCACTTCTTCAACCGGCCAGCGGTTGTTAACCGGCACGAGGGTATCGCGCAGCTCGTCGTCCGGGGTGTGCAGGGAGACTGCGAGGGTGCAGGATAACTCCTCATCCGCGAGCTTACGGATGGCCGGTGCTAAGCCGACCGTGGACACCGTGACATTGCGCTGGGAAAGGCCGAAACCGGTGAGGTCAGAGCCGGTTATCTGGCGCACTGCATGAACCACGCGCTTGTAGTTAGCCAGCGGTTCTCCCATGCCCATGAAAACAACGTTGCTCAAGCGACCGCCTTCCTCTTCCATGAGGCGAGCGGCGTGCCTAAACTGCTCCACGATTTCCGCGGTGGACAGGTTGCGGTCCAACCCGCCCTGGCCGGTGGCGCAGAACGGGCAGGCCATGCCGCAGCCAGCCTGGGAGGAGATACACAAGGTGGCGCGACCTGGGTAGCGCATGAGCACGGACTCCAACAGGGTGCCGTCGTGCAAGCGCCATAGGGACTTGGTGGTTTCCCCATCGTCGGTGGAGGTCTGACGAATGGGCTGCATGAGCGTAGGGAACAAACGCTCTTGGACCGCCTCGCGGGCGGCGGCCGGGATATCCGTCATCTCGGAAACATCGGCGGTGTGGTGGACGTAGTAGTGCTTGGCTAGCTGCTTTGCCCGGAACTTGGGCAGGCCAAGTTCCGCGAGCGCCTCAATGCGCTCGGCCTCGGTCAGGTCCGCGAAGTGCTTCGGGGGTAGCCCGCGGCGCGGAGCGGAGAAATTCAGTTTCAGTGGTTCAGCCATGGTAGAGCCCATTTTCCACGTTTTCGGCCACATTATCCAATCTAAACTCTGCTGGAGTGGCGAAAGTGACATCTCAACCTATTTAATAGATGCATGACGAATCCAGAAAACTCCCCTGAGGAATTCCGCACCAGCACTCCGGCCGAGGAGCCGTTGACCGATTACTCTGCGGAAGCCCCCGCCACCGAAGGCTCCGTAGAGCCGGTTCCGACCACGCCGGATTATGAGAACAAGCATGATGGCAAGGTGAAGGGCTCCTTCGCTGCCAGCACGTGGATTGCCCTGATCGTGGGCTTCCTGCTGCTCATCGTCCTCATCATCTTCATCCTGCAGAACCAACACCAGGTACCGCTGAACTTCCTTAACTGGTCCGTTCAGTTCCCGGCTGGCGTCACCTACCTCATTTGCGCTATTTCTGGCGCACTCATCATGGCCCTGGTAGGCGGCTGGCGCATGTTCGAGCTACGCCGTCAGGTGCGCAAGCAAGCTCGCCGCTAAGCCCTAAGGCGCAAGGGTGGTGAGAAAGCTCATCGCCACCCACGTCACCATCGCGGAGGGCAGCATGCCGTCCAGGCGATCCATGATGCCGCCGTGCCCCGGCAGCAGGGCAGACATATCTTTGATTCCCAGTTCGCGCTTGAACTGGGATTCCACTAAGTCACCGAGAGTGGCGCAGAAAACCAGTCCTAGTCCCATGAGCGCGCCCACCCACGGCTTGTGGTGAAGAAGGAATGCGAAAGATAGCGCACCGGTAAGGGTGCCGAAAACGACAGAGCCGGCAAATCCTTCCCATGATTTTTTGGGGCTTACAGCCGGCGCCATGGGGTGCGAGCCAAACATTACGCCGGCGATGAAACCACCGGTATCTGAGGCGACCACGCAGAGCATAAACACGACAATCGACGCCGCCCCCGAAGCAAACGGCGTTTCCACCCGTGAGAGCATCGCGGCAAACGTGCCGAACAAAGGGATCCACGTCAGCACGAAAATACCCATCGACATATCACGAAGATAGTTAATCGGCGGGCGGTGCCTGCCGTTATGGAAGAGGCGCCCAAACATGAGGGCAAGGACCGCTACCACATACACCGCAACAAGGCCTGGAGCGTTAAGGAACCACGAGACCCAGAGCATTGCTTGTCCAAGAACGATTAGTAGGGTGCGCGGGACATAGTAAGAGTGCTCCCGTAAACGGGTAAGCACCTCCCACATGCCCAAGCCCACCGCGGCGGCGACGACGAGGTACCACACAAGAGGCCCAGCCCACACCGCGAAGACGACGAGCGCGCCTAGGCCGACGCCGACGGCAATTGCCGCGGGCATATCTCGCCCCGCAGAATTCTTGGGTTTGGGCATCCGACTCGAGTGCTCAGTGCTCACGCATGCTCCTCATCTCATCGTGGGTGGTCTGGCTCTACACAGAAAAGACCGCCGTGCTGGCCGGTGCCTGGCGCGGCGGCAAATCAAAGCTCTGAAAAGTGCGGAGGCTAGACCTCCATGAGCTCCTCTTCCTTATTGGCGACGAGCTTGTCCACCTGCTCGATGTAGCCGGAGGTAATCTTTTCCATCTCCTTCTCGGCAGCGATAACCTCGTCCTCGCCGGCGTCACCATCCTTCTGCAGCTTCTTGAGCTGTTCCATCGCACGGCGGCGGATATTACGGATAGCAATCTTGCCGTCCTCGCCCTTGCTCTTGGCCATCTTGACCATGTCGCGGCGGCGTTCTTCAGTGAGCTGCGGGATGGTCACGCGCAGCACCTGTCCGTCATTGGTCGGGTTCACGCCCAGATCTGAGTTACGGATTGCGTTCTCAATCTCGTTCATCACGGACTGCTCATAAGGCTTGATAAGCAGCATGCGCGGCTCTGGGACCGAGATGGTGGCCATCTGGGTAATCGGGGTCGGCACACCGTAGTACTCAGCAACCAGGCCGTTAAACATAGCCGGGTTGGCACGGCCAGTGCGGATGGTAAGCAGCTGCTCGCGGGTGTGCTCAACCGAAGCGGTCATGTGCTCTTCAGCTTCGAGCTGGATCTCGTCGATCATGAGGGTTACAACTCCCTTGAAATAGTCAAAAGTACTGGGAAAGAATTTAGCAGGTCGCGGCCTATTTGTACTAGGACTGGACCAGCGTGCCGATCTGCTCGCCGTTGACAGCGCGCTTGATATTGCCTTCCGTAAGCAGGTTGAAGACCAAAATCGGCATATTGTTGTCCATGCACAGGCTAAATGCCGTGGCATCAGCCACCTTGAGGTTCTTCTCAATGACTTCGCGCGGGGTGATTTCGGAGTACAGCTCCGCGTCCGGGTTGGTGCGCGGGTCGGCGGAGTAGACGCCGTCGACAGCCTTGGCCAGGAAGAGGACCTCCGCACCGATCTCCAGGGCGCGCTGTGCGGCGGTGGTGTCGGTGGAGAAATACGGCATGCCCATACCGGCACCGAAGATAACTACGCGGCCCTTCTCCAGGTGGCGGTCGGCGCGCAGCGGCAGGTAAGGCTCCGCAATCTGCGCCATGTTGATGGAAGTCTGCACGCGGCAGTCAATGCCTTGCTGCTTGAGGAAGTCCTGCAGCGCCAGGGAGTTCATGACGGTGCCCAGCATGCCCATGTAGTCAGAGCGGGCGCGGTCCATGCCGCGCTGCGAAAGCTCGGCACCGCGGAAGAAGTTACCGCCACCGATAACGACGGCGATTTCAGTCCCCTGCTTCGCCACCTCGGCGATTTGGCGGGCAACATTTTCTACAACGTCAGGATCGATGCCGACCTTGCCACCGCCGAACATCTCACCACCCAGTTTGAGCATGACTCGCTTGTATCCGGTTCGCTTCGGTTCAGGGGTAGTCACGGTCTTCATCGTCTCCTTCACGCATGGCGACGCTTCAGTTAAGCGCTTGAATAATTCTGTTCCATCTTAACCATAGGAAGGCGCTGTCATATATTCAGCTGCGTGCGACCCCCACCCTCAGGGGCGGGGGCAAAACGGCGAACTCCCTCCCCCAGTTTCTCCCCACCGGGCACTCAGTCCTAGGAAGAAAGAGGAGGAGGGAGTACTCGCAGTCACCGGGCACTGTGCCCTGACTGCATGACCTCACAAAGCTTAGGCGCCAACCTCGTAGCGGATGAAGCCGGTGATGGTGGTGCCGGCCTCATCTGCGACCTGCTTGACGGTCTTCTTGGAGTCAGACAGAGCAGCCTGCTCCAGCAGAACCACGGACTTGTAGAAGCCGTTGAGGCGGCCTTCCACGATCTTCGGCAGGGCTGCCTCCGGCTTGCCCTCCTCGCGGGTGGTGGCCTCAGCGATCTCGCGCTCCTTCTCAACGATCTCAGCCGGAACGTCCTCGCGGGTCAGGTACTCAGCGTTCATGGCTGCGATCTGGAGTGCGACTGCGTGAGCGCCTTCTGCGTTGCCCTCGTAGGAAACCAGAACACCTACTGCCGGCGGCAGATCAGCGGAACGCTGGTGCAGGTACACAGCGACGTTGTCACCCTCGATGGTGACGGCGCGGCGGGCCTGCAGCTTCTCGCCGGTCTTTGCGGACTCTTCGTCGACGACCTCGGAAACCTTCTTGCCGTCGATCTCCAGGTTGTTGAGCTCCTCACCGGAGTTGACCTTGGCCTCACCGGCAGCCTCAGCGATCTTGGTAGCGAAGGACTTGAAAGCCTCGTTCTTGGCCACGAAGTCGGTCTCGCAGTTGATTTCCACCATCGTGTTGCCGGACACGGCGATCAGGCCCTCGGTAGCCTCACGCTCAGCGCGCTTGGACACGTTCTTTGCGCCCTTGATGCGCAGGTACTCAACGGCCTTGTCGTAGTCACCCTGGGACTCGTCGAGAGCCTTCTTGCAATCGAGCATGCCGGCGCCGGTGGCCTCACGCAATGCCTTTACGTCTGCAGCAGTGTAGTTCGCCATAGTTGGAGCGATCCTCCTTGGAATTAAACGGTATTCGTTGAAACAGCGTAGCCGAATCACTACCACCACGTCGCGTTGAGGGGGTGGTAGTTTTTCGCCCACTCCCCCAGCGGAGGGAAACCTCTGCGTGGTGTTTCAACCCTCTAGTGTGTCACGTGCCTTAACGAGCTAAGAAAAACACGTGAGAAAAAGCCCCCATCGCCGCGGACACTGTGGGCCGTGCGGTACGGGGGCTTAAGGTATGCAGATTACTCTGCGGACTTCTCGGCGTCCTCAGACTTCTCTGCGGAAGCCGGGTCAGACGCAGCGGCAGCCTCAGCAGCGTCGCGGGCGTCCTTCTCAGCGGTGTCGCCGGCAGCTTCCTTGGCCTGAGCAAGCTGGCGCTCCTCGCGGGCCTTCTTGCCCTCGTCCACAGCGGTGGCGATGATGCCGGAGAGCAGCTTGGTGGCGCGGATAGCGTCGTCGTTGCCCGGAATCGGGAAGTCAACCTCATCCGGATCACAGTTGGTGTCCAGGATGGCAACGACCGGGATGTTAAGCTTCTGAGCTTCCTTGACCGCGATGTGCTCCTTGTTGGTGTCAACAATCCACAGTGCGGACGGAGCCTTGGTCATATCGGAGATACCGCCCAGGACGCGCTCCAGCTTGGTGCGCTCACGGGTCAGCATCAGAACTTCCTTCTTGGTGCGGCCCTTGTAGCCGTCCTCAGCTGCATCCATAGCCTGCAGCTCCTTCATGCGCTTCAGGCGCTTGGAGACAGTCTGGAAGTTGGTGAGCATACCGCCGAGCCAGCGGTGGTTCACGTACGGCATACCAACGCGGGAAGCCTCTTCAGCAACGGCTTCCTGAGCCTGCTTCTTAGTACCAACGAAGAGGATGGTGCCGCCGTGTGCGACGGTTTCCTTGACGAACTCGAAGGCCTCATCGATGTAGGTCAGCGTCTGCTGCAGGTCGATGATGTAGATGCCGTTACGGTCGGTGAAGATGAAGCGCTTCATCTTCGGGTTCCAGCGACGGGTCTGGTGACCGAAGTGGACGCCAGCGTCGAGGAGCTCGCGCATGGTTACGACTGCCATGTTTCGCTCGCTTTCTATATATTGTTTCGGTTTTGCAAGATTGTGCGGTGTTTTATTCCGCACCCTAGCAACGAAGGCCCTGGCTAACACCCCATTATCCTGGGGACCACGTCAACCACGGACTGTCCCTTCCTTAACCCAGGAAGCGACTACTTCGCCGCGCGTAGTCAATCCATGCGGAACCCTTCCGGGCATTAAACACAGACTGCTGTGGGCTAGCTTAGTACTGCACACGCGCTGATTCCAAACGGCGCGACTGTTTAATCGCCGCCGATTTGTTGACAGCCACACGAAACTTTCCCCTGGCGCACCATGGGTTACTTCTTTAACGCATTATCCACAGGTCGACCGCACGCTCTTCCCTCGGGCCGCGCTCACGCGCAGGCTTGAGGTCATGCGTCACCGTCTACTTTGTTTATCTGCCCTGCTATGCCTCTGGGCTGCGCTTGGCGACGTCCCCCTTGCCGCCGCCTTCGTCGACCCCACCACTGGGGAACCGGTTGCTTCGCGTGTCTTGCGCGGCTTCGAACCTCCTGAGAAGCGGTGGATGGCCGGGCATCGCGGTGTGGATCTGGACCTACCCGTCGGCGGTAAGGTGCGTGCCGCTGGCGACGGCGTTGTGTATTTCGCCGGCGCCATAGCGGGCAAACCGGCCCTTTCGATTGCTCATGGCAACGGTCTGCGCACCACCTATCAACCGGTGTTTGCGCGGGTTAAGAAAGGTGACCAGGTGCAGGAAGGAGACATCATCGGAACGCTCGCGCCGTCCGTGGATGGCTATCCGGGGCTGCACTGGGGAGCGATTGAGGGCCGCGAGGACTACATCAACCCACTGGATCTCCTCGGCGAACCTGTCATTCGCCTCAAGCCCGCGGGTGGGAGCGAGCGTAGACGTCCTTAAGGCGCTGGGCGGAGACGTGAGTGTAGACCTGCGTGGTCTGCAGCGACGAGTGACCAAGCAGCTCTTGCACGATGCGCAGATCCGCTCCACCCTCGAGCAAATGCGTAGCCGCCGAGTGGCGCAAACCGTGCGGGGTTAACCCCGGTGTCCCCGTCACTTGGGCGGCGCGTTCGACGACGCGGCGGACCTGACGCGCGTCGATGCGCCCGCCGCGCGTGCCCACAAACACCGCTTCCGTATCGCCAGCAAGCTCGGGGCGCCCTGTCTTCAGCCAAGCGCAGAGCGCATCATGAGCTGCATCCCCGAAAGGGACAACGCGCTGTTTATTGCCCTTACCGGTCACGCGGGCAGTGCGGCGGGACAGGTCGATATCGCCGACGTCGAGGCCGACGAGCTCAGCCACACGCACACCGGTGGCGTAGAGAAATTCAAGCATGGCGCTATCGCGTAAGAAGTGGACCTCATCGGTGGAGACGGCATTGCCCATCAACTCCCCCGCTGCGGTGGGTGACATCACGGTGGGCAGGTGCTTGCCTACCTTGGGCGTGGCGAGGCGCTGCGCCACATCCGATTGTAAATAGCCTTCGCGCGCGGCCCACGTGGAAAAAGCGCGCACCGCGGCGGTGCGGCGCGCCAGGGTGGAGCGGGACTTGCCTTCAGCAACGGCGTGGGCCAACCATTCGCGCAGTGAGTTCAGAGTAAATGCTGCGAATTCCGGGACGTCCGTTGCCAACAGGCGCAAGTCAGAGCAATAGCCGCGGACGGTCGCTTCGGAGCGGCCGCGAACGATGCGCTGGTATTCTGCGAAATCCTCGATCGCTTCCTCCAGCTGTCCCCCCACGTGCCGCTCGCTACTGCCACTTTCACCACTCATGTCTCATGAGTGTACTCAGGTGCGCTGCCACATCGCGCCCGAGCGGGTGATCACCCCCATCTTTTGCATAGCTACGAGCAGGTGAATAGTCAACGCCACTCGCATTCCTGCGGCCGCCGCGATATCTTCTGCGCTCGCGCCTTCCTCCGCGCTTTCCGGCGGAGTGGAGTCATATACCCGAAGCTCATTGCGGGACAAACGCTGCACCGCAGTCGGCTGAAACTCCAGTTCATATTGGCCGGCCACGTCCACCTCGCCCGCCTTGCCAACCAAACCCCGTACTTCATCCGCAGAGGCCACCAACTGAGCCCGCCCATCCTGGATACGTTGATGGCAACCCAAGGACCCAGATGTGGTGATGGGTCCTGGCACTGCCATGGCAACCCTGCCCAGTGCTTCCGCCCAGTTCAACGTGTTGAGCGCACCAGAGCGGAATCCAGCTTCGACCACCACGGTACCGCTCGTCATCCCCGCCACAAGGCGGTTGCGGGATAGAAAGCGAAAACGCTGCGGCCGCGTGCCCGGCGCGAACTCTGACACGATGCATCCCTTCTCAGCGATTCTGTCAAAGAGCCTTGCATTGCGCGCTGGGTAAGAAATGTCGATGCCGCAGGCCGCTACTGCTACCGTTAGGCCTCCTGCATCCAGCGCGGCTTCGTGGACTGCTGTATCGACGCCCACCGCCCCGCCGGAAACCACAGTCCATTGGTGGGAGGCAAGGCCGCTAGCCAGAAGTGAGCCGGCTTCCCAGCCATATCGGCTCACCGCACGCGTCCCCACCAGCGCCACCGATTGGGATACCGTTTCGCGCAGGTTCCCTCCACGGACCCACAGGCTGTGAGGAGGAAACGCTTGGTCATCAAATGTTGCTGGGGCTTCCACCATTCCTTGGTGGTAGAAGCCAAAGGCTCGCGATAACTCTTCTCTCGGCCACTCCGCATCCGCGGGTGTGATCAGTCGAGCCCCCACCGCTTCCGCGGCGGCGAGGTCTTCTTCTTGCCGCAGCCAATCGCGCCGCGAAGCCGTCGCCTGCCGCAAGGGGCCGATCCATTCCTCGCCCTTGTAGATTCCCCGGGCGATCTCCTCAGCCGGGTACTGGCTCAGCAGCCCGTGGAGGGTTGGTGAGGGGCCCTCCACAACGCGGTTAAGGTAGGCCCACGTGTGCCGGGTACTCGATAGATTGAGCTCGCTCATGCTGCCAGCCTTTCGATGGTTCCGGCGCCGCGGAGATCCAACGCCCGACTGACATGGTCCAGCTCGGGGCGTGCGGAGCCGTCGAGGTCTGCCAAGGTCCATGCCAGACGCAGTACCCGATCTACTCCGCGTTGGCTCAGCTCACCTTCCGCTAGATAGGCAGCAAGCATAATCATCGCAGACTCCGCCGCCGGGCGGTGGCGCCTCAAATAGGAAGCGGACACGGCACCATTGACCACGCTCCCCAACCCGTCAGCCTCCCAGCGCGCTTTCATCCGTTCCCGGGCGGCAGCCACGCGCTGCGCTATATCCGCTGAGCTTTCCTCCCCTTCGGCATGAAGCACTGCGGATTGCCCCGATAGCGACACGATGATGTCGAGGCGGTCCCGCAGCGGCCCTGAAAGGTTCGACAGATAATTCATTCTGTCTGCCGCACGGCACTCGCAGCGCGCTGGTTCTTCGGCACCACACCGGCAGGGGTTCGCGGCTAGTACCAGTTGGAATTGTGCGGGGAAGATGACTTCTCTGCTCGCTCGCGTCAGGCGCACCTGTCCTTCTTCTAAAGGGGCGCGCAGGCTATCGAGAACCTGCGCTGGAACCTCACTGACTTCATCGAGGAAGAGCACACCATGGTGGGCTAGGCTCACCGCGCCTGGCCGCGGGCGCCCCGAGCCGCCACCGATCAGCGCGGCCCTTGTTACCGAAGCATGCGGTGCGATGAAGGGAGCGCGAGAAACGGCGGTACCAACGTCCCCGGCCACCGAGTGGATGGCTGTGGCTTCTACCGCCTGCTCCATGCTCAAGCGCGGCAGAATGCCCGGCAAGCGCGAGGCAATCATCGACTTTCCAGAGCCGGGCGGTCCCACCATCATCACGTGGTGACCGCCGGCGGCTGCGACTTCCGCCGCCCACTTGGCTTCTTTCTGGCCAGCGACTTCGCTGAAGTCTGCGACCTGTTCGCGGGCAGGCGCTGCCGCGTGTGCGATGAGATGTGCATCCGGCAGACAATCCCTCCCGCACGCCCAGGCAAAAGCATCCCACAGGGTTTCGGCCACGAGGACTGTCATTCCGGGCACCAATGCCGCCTCCGCCGCATTTCCCACAGGAATGATGAGGGTGTCATAGCCTTGCGAGCGCGCGGCCAGGATCGCCGGGATGATGCCAGAAACTGGGCGCACGTGCCCGTCCAATCCCAGCTCGCCGAGGACGAGCGCCCCGCTGAGCCGACTCTTCTCACTCTGCCCGGCCGCTAAGATTGCCAAGGCCATCGGGAGGTCAAAGTGAGCCCCGGCTTTAGGCAGCGACGCCGGTGACATGGACACCACAACCTTCGTCTTAGGCCATGGCAAATGCGAATTGCTCACCGCGGTGCGGATGCGGTCTCGCGACTCGGAGATCGCCGCATCCCCCAGGCCCACAACGTGAACTCCGGGAAGTCCGGGGCCAACGTTGGCCTCCACTGTGACCACCCGGGCCAGGACTCCATCTAGCGCTATCGTGTCGCATCTACCGAGAGCCATGATCAACTCCCTGGAAATATTCCACTTCGAAGGCTTCCCCAGAGTGTGCCCCGGTGGCCACGAGTCCAAGCACGTCAAAACGAAGCTTGCTTAATGTCTGGTTTTCACTCCGCGCAGTACTCAGCCACTGCGCGGCTGCTTTGCGCAGGCGCTTTAGCTTGCGTGGGGTTACCGCCTCCGCGACTCCAAAGTTGCGGGTAGCCCGAGTCTTAACTTCGCAAAAGACAATGGTCCCATCGCTCTCGCGCACAACGAGATCGAGCTCGCCCACGCGGTAGTGAACGTTCGCGGCGATAACCTGCGCCCCGCGTGCGCGGTAAAAGTCAGCAGCGAATTTCTCCCCTGCTTTTCCTAGTGCATCCGCGGGGCGAATGGTCTGCCCCACGGTCGGCGAATGCAGAGAGGCTGCTAGATTTCTTGTCACTATGGTGCTCCTTGGAATTGAACGTGTACACAACACGCCGTAAGCACGACACAAGAAAATCCCCGTGCCGCACACCCCTTACGGCACTTCCAGAACACCCCACACAACAGTCCGGTGGCGAGGGCTTCTTCCCTCGCC